>JAGALK010000133.1 GCA_017625255.1 Lachnospiraceae bacterium | reverse complement strand
TGTATTCCTCTAAACGGTTTGTTGCTGCAGCAATGGCATCCGCATCCTGATCTATACCAATCAATCTGCCATTTTCAGATAATTGCTCTGCAATTACATAGGAATGTCCTGCACCACCTAGTGTACCGTCTACATAAATTCCATCTGGTTTTATATTCAGATATTTAATTGTTTCTTCCAGCAACACTGATTTGTGCTTAAACTCCATACATCCTGCCCTTCCGGATTAAATACTTAATCCCAATTCTGCCATATGTTCTGCAATTTCATCCATATCATCATAGGTGCTTTCATCCAACCATTTATCTTTACTCCAGATTTCAATTCGGTTTAACACGCCCACCAGAACAATTTCCTTCTGTAAACCTGCATATTCCCGCAAGTTTGCCGGAAGCAATACTCTACCCTGCTTGTCAATCTCACAGTCTATTGCACTTCCAAAATAAAATCTTGTAAATTTTCTTGCATCCTTTGTAGTAAGTGGAATATTTTTACACTTCTCCTGTATGTTCATCCATTCTTCATTTGTATACACAGAAATACACCTATCCAAACCCTTAGTAGCAACAAATTCGCTGCCAAGCTGTTCTCTGAATTTGGACGGAACAATCAATCTTCCCTTAGCATCAATTGTATGATTGTATTCTCCCATGAACATAACAAATACCTATTCGAAAGCATTTACATTGGTTTTTTACTCCACATCGCTCCACTTTCTTGCACTTTCATTCATTTTGAAACCACCTGTAGCATTATTCTATCTCAATCCTGCTAAAAAAGCAAGCTAAGCGCAAAAAAAAATACACCAAATCCAACCGATCTGATGTATTTTCTGCATTTATCATACCTTAGTACTAATCCTGATATTCTTTTTCTCTTAAAGTTTCTTCCAGTTCCACATACTGAGCAATCAAATGATCTAAATCCACGCTTGCCCGATAGAACTCTTCATCCTGCATCCCTTTCTCAGCCAAGGCATCCATATAACATCTCTGTCTTTCGATAGCCTCTTCTAATTCATAGATTCCGCTCATAATACTCACCCTTTTATCCAAACGCCTGCTATTTTTTTGACACCTGTCATACATTTCTTTGCTACTTATAAACATTTTAACGGTTTTCCAAATAAAAAGCAAACGATTATACCATGTTTTTTTTGCAACTTATCGACAGATTTCGCCTTTTTTAGTATTTCCTCTTCATTTATTTACATTTAAATGTCATACATTCTGTTTCTTTGCAGTCACAGGCATTATTTCCACTGATTCCAATGCAATCTGCAGAACATTTATACTCTTTATTATACACACAATTACAAGCTTGACAACCCACTTCAATTTCTTTTTTTGGATGACAGACTGCATTTCTTACACTGTCACTTTTTCTTTCTTTAAAGCTTTCACAGCAGGTAGCACCAGCGTGTTTTGCCTCTTTTCCGCCTACCATAATATCACCTTTTGCGCAATATTTGTCTTCATTGTAAAAACAGTTTAAAACAGAACATTTTAATTTTGTCATTATTTTAATCTCCTTTATAAATAATAAAAAAACAGGATTAAAAGTATTGTACATACTTCTAATCCTGTTTAGTATTTACGCCTATTTTAATCGTATACTATTTATTTTCTTCCACAACTATTTCTTTGCGAATTTCTTTTGTATCAATTTCATTTTTAATCTGAGAAATAAAATCTGCTAATGATTTGATACCTTCATCTCCTGCAAAACGACTTCTTACAGAAACAGTTCCATCTGCTTCTTCCTGCTGTCCTACAACTAACATATAAGGAAGCTTTGCAAGTCTTGCTTCACGAATCTTAAATCCGATTTTTTCAGAACGGTTATCTACTGTTACATCTACACCAGCTTTTGCCAATTCTTTACGAACCTGTTCTGCATATTCCTCATATTTTTCAGAAATTGGCAATACACGAACCTGCTCCGGGCATAACCATGTCGGGAATTTTCCTGCATATTTTTCGATTAACCATGCCAATGTTCTCTCATAACATCCTAAGGATGTTCTATGAATAATATATGGGCGAACCTTGTCACCATTCTGGTCAATATAGTACATATCAAAATTTTCAGCGATTGCACAGTCTAACTGAATGGTAATCATCGTATCTTCTTTGCCATATACATTCTTTGCCTGAATATCAATCTTTGGTCCGTAGAATGCTGCTTCGCCTTCTGCTTCTTCATAAGGTACACCTTTTTCTTCTAAAACATCCCTAAGAGCCGCCTGTGTTGTATCCCAGTATTCATCATCCCCAAGATATTTTTTCTTATTTGCCGGATCCCATTTAGAAAGACGGAAGGTTACATCTTTTTCCAAACCTAATGTAGATAATACAAAATAAGCTAAGTCAAAACAATTCTTTAACTCTTCTTCTGCCTGATCCGGACGGATAACATTGTGTCCTTCAGAAATTGTAAACTGACGAACTCTTGTCAGACCATGCATTTCTCCAGTTTCTTCTGCACGGAACAATGTAGATGTTTCACCCATACGAACCGGAAGATCTCTATAAGAATGCTGTTCGTTTTTGTATACAAAATACTGGAACGGACAAGTCATTGGACGAAGGGCAAATACTTCCTTATCCACTTCTTCATCACCTAATACGAACATTCCATCTTTATAATGATCCCAGTGTCCGGAAATTTTATACAAATCAGATTTTGCCATCAAAGGAGTTCTGGTACGGATATATCCCCATTCTTTTTCCTCTAAATCCTCAATCCATCTCTGGAGCTTCATAATCATTTTTGTTCCTTTATGAGTAAATAAAGGAAGTCCCTGACCAATCACATCAACCGTAGTGAACAATCCCATCTCACGACCGAGTTTGTTGTGATCTCTCCTCTTTGCATCCTCTAATTTTTCTAAATGTTCTTTTAATTCGTCTTTTTTATTAAAGGCTGTTCCATAAATACGCTGAAGACGGGCTCTGTCAGAATCTCCTCTCCAATATGCCATGGAAGAAGAAATTAATTTATATGCCTTAACACCTTTTGTACTCATCAAATGTGGTCCTGCACATAAATCTACGAATCCACCCTGATCATAGAAAGAAATAACTGAACCTTCCGGTAAATCTTCGATTAACTCTACTTTATATGGTTCATTTTTCTCTTTCATAAATGCAATTGCTTCTTCTCTTGGCAAAGTAAATCTCTTGATTTCTTTGCCTTCTTTGATGATTTTCTTCATTTCCGCTTCGATTTTATCTAAATCTTCTCTGGAAAATGGTTCTGAATCAAAATCATAATAGAAACCATCTGCGATTGCCGGTCCTATTGTTACCTTTGCATCCGGGAATAATCTCTGTACTGCTTCTGCCATAATATGTGCAGCAGTATGACGGATAACCTTTAAGCCTTCTTCATCACTTGCAGTAATAATATTTAATTCAGCATCTTCACTGATGGTAGTTCGTAAATCCACAACTTCTCCGTTTAATTCTCCGGCACAGGCTACTCTTGCCAGACCTTCACTGATGTCCTGTGCAATTTCATACACAGATTTTGCTTCACTGTACTCTTTTACTGAGCCATCTTTTAATGTGATTTTCATGTTTTTTCCTCCTATTTTTATTTTAATAAAAAGTCCCTGACACATATTGCTATGTATCAGGGACGATTATTCTTTACCGTGGTTCCACCCAGTTTATATCTTCTATATAGAAAATACACTCATTTTGACGATAACGGTGTCACCGGACCGGATTAGGGTCACTCAGAGGTAGTCTTCAGCCTGTTTCCTGTCAGGATATTTTCAGCACACTCAAATTTCTTTGAGGATATCCCTCTCTGCCACATTTCACAGCTTACTCGTCTCTTCATCGTATTATCTTATTGAAATAATTATTTGTTTAAGCAGCACTGTTTGTACTTTTTGCCACTGCCGCATGGACATGGATCATTTCGTCCAATTTTCTTACCTACGATAACTGTACCGGACTTCTTCTGCTCTAAGTATAATGCTTTCTTAGTATCCGCATCAAAAATTTCATCCCACATCGGAAGCTCATATAACCAGTCAGCCTTTGCATCTACCATATTTTTGTATAATTTCTCTTTGTCAAATGCAAGACTAACTACTGTATCCTCTTCCATTGTATCAATTGGGTTTGGCTCTATCAAACTATCATTGATACCATCCAAGAAACCTGTCATATCCATAATGCTTAAGCTGTATTTTTCTGCTAATTCTTTAACGGTTCCTTCTACTTTTTCGTCTGGATTAGTTAAAAGCTGTTCATATACACCTTTTTCTAATAAGAAATATCTCTGCCAGAATCTCTGTAAGTCCTGTTTATTTGCTCTTTCATTATAAGCAACTTTCTGCCATTGTTCTAATAATGCCATCTTTAAGTACCATCCTTCTTTTTTCATATATATACAGATATGTATGTCCTATTTTCACAGCATCTGTATACCGATATAAAAATACTTGTATAGTATAACAGATAACTGCATATTTTTCAAAGTATTTTTTTATTTTTATGTAAAAAATTAGAAAAACTGCCGCATCAGAGATTTTATCACCAATGCGACAGCTGTATTTCAATATATTTTTTTATTCATGCAAGTTACGATGTAATAATTTATGCTCTTTTCCTTTCAAGAATCCTTCATATAATGCTGCCACAGCCGGATTTTCGTCTGAAGAACGAATATTAGAACTTGCATCTACACGATAGATACCTTCCATTCTGCGTTTCTTGGTTCTTGGACCTGCAGGACCTGGCTGTCCTCCACCCATGATACAGCCTCGTTTACATGCCATAACCTCTACAAAGTCATAGGATGCTTCTCCAGCTTTCATCTTATCTAACAGCTTACCTGCATTTGCAAGACCGTTAACAACTGCAATATGAAGCTCTCTTCCATTAAAATCTACAGTAGCTTCTTTAATGCCGTCTTCACCTCTTACACCCACAAGACTGATATCCTGTAAGGTCTGGAAATCTTTCTTCGCTGAAAGATGTCTTAATACAGCTTCTGTAACACCACCGGTTGCTCCAAAGATTGCTCCGCCGCCGGATGCCAAAGAGAATGGCATATCTGCGGATTCGCCTTCAATCTTATCAAACTGGATACCCATTTCTTTTGTCATACGGATAATTTCTGTTGTAGTCAATACATAGTCTGTATCCTGTCTGCCATCGGTAAAGTTATCTTCTCTTAAGATTTCACCTTTCTTTGCTGTACATGGCATAATAGATACAACTACTGTCTGCTTGCCTTCTTTTTCATCCTGTTCTTTATAATATTCTTTGATAATCGCAGAGAACATTCCCTGTGGTGAACGACAAGTAGAAATATTTTTTGCAAATTCAGGATATTTATTTTCGCAATATTTTACCCATCCCGGACAACAGGAGGTAAAGAGAGGCATATTCTCGCCACTTTCTAATCTCTTTGCAAATTCTGCTGATTCTTCCAATACGGTAATATCTGCCGCAAAGTTTGTATCATAAATCTGGTCAAAGCCCATAATTCTAAGAGCCGCTACTAATTTTCCAAAAGAGTTCTCTCCCTTAGGAATATTAAAATGATCACCTACTGCAATTCTAACCGCAGGCGCAATCTGTGCAACCACACGAATATTCTTATCTTCAATCAAATCCCATACTGCTGTAACATTAGACTTGATAGAAATTGCTGCTGTAGGACAAACTGCTGCACACTGACCACAGCCTACACAGTCTGTTTCGCTCATCTTCTTATTAAACGCAGGCATTACCTGTGTATTAGAACCACGGAATGCAAAGTTGATTGCACCAACACCCTGAATTTCATCACAGGTTCTTACACAGTCACCACATAAAATACATTTATTTGGATCGATAACGATACTTGGTGAACTCATATCCAGTGGTTTTTGTTCTTTTGTATTTGGGAAACGAACATTATGTACACCTACTTTATAAGCCAAAGACTGTAATTCACACATGCCATTCTTATGACAGACTGTACAATCTCTGCAATGAGATGCTAACAATAATTCAATAATTAATTTACGATAATTTTGTATTCTTTTTGTATTGGTACGAATAACCATCCCCGGTCTTGGCTGTTCTGAACAGGAAGCAAAAATTCTTCCTCTGTCGTCTTCTACCACACACATACGACAGGCTCCATAAATAGAAAGTTCAGAATGATAGCAGAAGGTTGGAAGGTCAATACCTGCTTTACGAATTAGGGAAAGGACATTTTTCTCCCCCTCAATAGGTACTTTTTTTGAATCTATTGTAATATAATCCATGTCTATGTTCCTCCTAACTTTCTTTTACGATTGCACCAAATGGACAGTTGTCTAAACAGGTTCCACATTTGATACAGGTTGCCTGATCTATTACAAAAGGTTCTTTTACCTTACCGCTGATTGCATTTACCGGACAGTTTCTCGCACACTTAGAACATCCTTTACAAAGCTCAGGATTAATCTTGTACTGCATTAACGCCTGACAGTTTCCTGTCTTGCATCGTTTTTCTACTACATGCTCTAAATATTCCTCTCGGAAATTCTTTAATGTAGATAATACAGGAAGAGCCGCACTCTTACCAAGTCCGCAAAGAGCTGTATTGGTAATCGCTTCTCCTAATTCCGCTAAAACATCAAGATCCTCTTCTGTACCTTTACCTGCTACGATATTTTCTAATATCTCAAGCATACGCTTTGTACCTTCACGACATGGTACACACTTTCCACAACTTTCATTCTGTGTAAAGTTCATAAAGAAACGGGCAACTTCTACCATACAGGTATTCTCATCCATAACTACCAAACCACCAGAACCAATCATTGCACCTAATTTCTTTAAGGAATCAAAGTCAAGCTTTACATCTAAATCTCTTGTAACCAGACATCCGCCAGACGGTCCGCCAATCTGTACTGCTTTAAATGGCACATCATTTTTCACGCCGCCACCAATATCATATACAATTTCACGAAGATTTGTACCCATAGGCACTTCGATTAATCCTGTGTTCTTAACGCTACCTGTAAGCGCAAATGCTTTTGTTCCAGGACTTCCCTCTGTACCAATTCCTTTAAACCATGCAGAACCTTCATTGATAATCATTGGTACATTTGCATAGGTTTCTACATTATTTAAAACAGTAGGTTTTGCAAACAATCCCTGTTCTACAGTTCTTGGCGGCTTAGTTCTTGGCATTCCTCGTTCACCTTCAATAGATGCTGTAAGCGCACTACCTTCACCACATACGAATGCACCAGCACCACGATTAATGTGAATCTGGAAATTAAATCCTGTTCCTAAAATATTTTCTCCTAAAAGACCAGCTTCATTTGCCTGCGCAATAGCTAATTTCAAACGATTGATTGCAAGTGGATACTCTGCTCGTACATAAATATATCCTTCTGATGCCCCCACTGCATAACCTGCAATCATCATACCCTCTAACATCTTGTGAGGGTCACCTTCCATAACGCTTCGATCCATGAACGCACCCGGATCACCCTCATCACCGTTACATACTACATATTTTTGTTTTTCCTGCTGACGGGCTACCTGTTTCCACTTATAGCCTGTCTGGAAGCCTCCGCCTCCTCGTCCGCGAAGATTGGATTCTAAAATTTCATTGACAACATCTTCTGGTGTCATTTCAAACAACACTTTTTCTAAAGCCTGATAACCGCCAACTGCAAGATATTCGTCAATATTTTCTGCATCAATATGTCCGCAATTTTTTAATACAAGACGAGTCTGTTTCTCATAAAACGGAATCTTTTCCTGTGTCTCGTATTTTACACCGTCTACTTCGTAGAGTAATCTTTCTACCGGACGGTCATTTAAAATCGTTTCATTAAAAATTTCTTCACAGTCTTCTTCTTTTACTTTGATGTAAAGATAATTGCTTGGCTCAATACGAACCAATGGTCCCATCTCACAGAAACCATGACAGCCGCTGCGTTTTACCCCTGTATCCATATGTACGCCTTTGTGAGCTTCTGAACCAAAGTCTACTTCGACACCTTCTACCTTTGCTGCCATTTCAACAAATTTATCATATATTTTTGCGGAACCACCTGCTAAACATCCTGTACCTGCACAGACTAAAATACGATGGGATGGCCGCTTCATTGCTTCTTTTGCTTCTTCTCGCTTATTTGCTAAAGCTTCTCTATTCTCTAATCTCATTTATTCTCTGCACCTTTCAATTCTTCAAACAATTCGTGGACTTTTTCCGGAGTCATAGCTGCATGCACCACATCATTTACTGTTAATACCGGTGCTAAACCACAAGCTCCAAGACAAGAAACTGTTTCTAATGTAAATAACATATCCTCAGTGGTATGTTTACCTTTACCTAAACCTGTTTCTTTATAAATCTGATCTAAAATTGCTGTAGACTTACGCACATGACATGCTGTTCCATCACATACTCGAATAACATATTTTCCTTTTGCTTCGAAAGAAAAATTCTCATAGAATGTAGCCACACTATATGCTTTTGCTTCGTTTATTCCCAAGCGTTTTGCCACATAACTTAATAATTCCGGCGGCAGATACCGATAATGATTTTGGATATCCTGAATAATAGGTATCAGAAATCTCTGCTCAGTTCCATGCTGATTGATAATTTCATCTGCCTTGTCATAATAAGATTGCTCTAACATTTTACCCCTCCATGTTTAAACTTTGTTATTATTTTAACAGATTTCACAAAATATGGTATCCTTTTTTGCATAATGTATACAATTTTATGAATATGATACAATTTCTCATTATCTCATTTGTGCACTTTTACTTTTTATCAATAATATAAAAAAGAGATATGGAAAATATGCTTCTCCATATCTCTTATGTACTAATTATTTACTTTTATATGGTTGATAAACAACTGGGCTATACACGCCATTCCTTCATCATTCGGATGCGCAGCAACTGTTCCATCTGCGATAGAATGCTTACTGCCATCATTTCCATTTACTTCTGCACCAACTGCCGATTTATAGAAAGCTTCATATCCATTCAGAAAATCTGTAGCTTCTATGAAAGTTACATTTTGTTCATCACACGCCTCTTTTTTTGCCTTTTCAATATCCTCTGCCGGCCATAAAACCTCACCTAACATAAGAATCTGTGCATTTGGCGCTTTTTCTTTAATCATTTCCAGCATATTCGAATACTCTGTATCCAAAGCTTCTTTATGCTCCGTAATATTCTCTCCAGTCTGTATGGTGACTAAATCGGTGTATTCATTAAAATACTGTTCATAATTTTCCAACTTGTTATTGCGGTCAGAAGCGACTTCCCAGCTTTTTAAATTAATAACTGTAGTAGAAACATGCTGACTGGACTGACCTCCAAGCCACTGAGATACAAGATGTACATAGTCTTTTTCCGGAGCTGTTGCTGCCATGCCCCAGTTTCCCCACCAAAAATCGCTTACAGCATTACATGTCACTGAATTTCCAAGCGCAACATAATCAAAGGTTTCATCTGAGGCTGGAATTACTTTTAAGGTATCCTTTTTGTCCTGTTCAGTATCTTCCTCTGTGTCCTCAGTCTCTTCGGTTTCTTCCTCTGTTTCTTCTTCAGTTTCTTCTACTATTTCTTCTGTATCTTCCTCTGACTCTTCCTCGTAGTACTCTTCATCCTCGTACTCTTCTTCATCTGCGTATGCTTCTAAGTCTTCTTCATTCCATTCAAAATCTCTTCTAAGTCTTTTACCACCTGAACTTTCTTCTGAAACAAATGCATCCATACGCTCTGTTTCTTCTAAAACTTCTGTATCCTCTATAGCCAAAGATACTTCCTGTGTCTGCTGCTGACCTGCAAAATAAATCAATACACCAAGTAGTAACACTAAAATCAGACAATTCCATTTTTTCATACTAACGCCCTCTTCTTCTCATAACATTTACGCAATTCATTTTGTGCCATTGCACTATTATAGAACAACTGAGGACAGATAGCAATAAATGATTTCTTAATTATAAATGAAATTTATTTGTCTGGTCTGTTAAATCCTGACTCAATCTTGAAAGCACTTCTGTTTCTTTCTGACAATCTTCAATAGATTCCGATAATGTCTGCATGCTGGCACTGGTTTCTTCTGTAGACGCTGCATTTTCCTCTGATAAAGCTGCCAACTGCTCTACTGCTCCCTGAATCAGGTTCTTCTGATTTTCTAAACGATGTGTCTGTGCATAAATATTTTCAGATACATCCGATACGATTTCAATTTCTTTCTTCAGACCGTTAAACGCTTCCTGTGTCCGCTGAAGCTTTTCTATCTGCATCTTGGTATCTTTATTTACATCTTCCATTTCTCTTACACTATCATTAGAATTGAGCATCAATTCTCCAACTACTGCTTCAATCTCGCTTGCACTACTTGCAGAGTCCTCAGATAATGTACGAATCTCTTCTGCAACTACTGCAAATCCTCTTCCTGCATCTCCTGCTCTTGCTGCCTCAATAGAAGCATTCAATGACAACAGATTTGTCTGCTGTGCAATATTTTGAATCATTTGTACAGCATCTTTTATCTTTCCTGCTGAAACATTGGTTGCATCCGTGCGTTCGGAAACTTCAGCGATATTTTTTACTGTACTTTCATTAATTTCTGTTAAATCTTTTAAAATCTGATTTGCATTCTCTGACAGCTCTAACATTTTGCGTACTGCAGTTTCAAGATTATCAATATTTTTCGTATTCTGTTCTACAACATCCGCCATATCCGATACCTGCTCATTTGCGGATGTAGTTTCCTCTGCCTGAGAATTGCTTCCCATCGCAATTTCCTCTACGGCTACATTAATATTGCTTACAGTAACTGCAATATTAGCAAATTTCTTAGAAAATTCTTCATTACTTCCATTTAATTCATCCGCCTGTCTGCTTAAAGCAGTTACGATTTCTTTTAATTCCTTATGTAAAGAAGAAACAGCACAATCTATTAATTCCAATTCGTCCTTGCTCTTTGCCTTTGTTTCCTGAATTTCTCCGGTCAAATCACCACCAGCGATAATCTGTACCCGATCTGCACTTTTGCGAATGCGTTTTGCAATTCTATTTGCAATTAGTACTGCTGCTAAAAAACAAAGAAGATAGGTTACAAGACCAACCATAACAATGATTATGATTACATCCTTGATAAAATTATCTACATCTGCTTTAGACTTTCCAGCAAAAAGCATTCCATCAGCTGTCGGCTTATAATACCCATAATATGAAGTACCATTTACCTGTACATTATCATCAAAATAGGTTTCCCCACCTGTCAACACCTTTTCAATAACAATATCACTTGCCTTTGTACCTACCACACCTTCGATTGAGCTTAATTCACGAGTATCTCCGACAAAAACCGTAATATCAATATCTTCGCCGTTATTTCTCAAATAATTTACATCATCCGTATAGCCTTCCACTGCCACACGCAGGGTCTCTTCAATACGCACCCCCATTTCCTCGACGGTAATCATCATACTTGCAACAATAAGTACCACTGCCAGCACTGACATCGTCACCATTTCCATTAACACTAACCTTGTTCTGATTTTCATACTTTTGCATCCTCCGCCTTGTTTTTTCAGATTTTATTTTTCAAACAAAATCTTTTGTAGTTACAATTTTTATTATTATAACACATTTATATTTTTTTTCATATACTTTTTTCACTTTTTCTGCTTTTTGCACAATAAATAGTATATTGACTTTTTCTATAATTCATATAAAATAGATTTTACATGTTTATAATTAGTAAACTTTTTATCTACTATTAAACTTACAAAGGAGTCAGTTCATGGATATTGGAAAGAGAATGAAAGAACTGAGGGTTTTCTATGGTCTTACCCAGCAGGAGCTTGCAGATAGAGCCGAACTGACCAAAGGCTTTATTTCCCAGCTGGAACGAAATCAAAATACACCCTCTGTAAGCACCCTGCTTGACATTATACAATGCTTAGGTACAACACCGGCAGAGTTTTTTGCCGAACCAAAACCCGAACAAATCGTATTTAAAAAAGACGATTATTTTGAAAAGGTTAATGAAAAGGATGATGCCATTATTGAATGGATTATCCCAAATGCTCAGAAAAACATGATGGAACCTATACGACTCACCTTAAAACCGGGGGGAATTTCTGAGGAATTGCTGCCCCACGAAGGTGAAGAATTTGGCTATGTACTAAAAGGTACAGTAAAATTGATTTTCGGTACACAAAAATATACCTTACATACCGGCGAAGCTTTTTATTTTCCATCTACCAAACGACATCATTTGGAAAATTTAGGAAAACATGATGCTATTGTACTTTGGGTAACTACACCGCCAAGCTTTTAAAATATAGATAATACTAAGGAGGCTTTTACAAATGGGAAAAGACTTTATCCATCTGTCAAATATTTCAAAATCCTTTGATGGGCAAATGATTTTGGACGAACTGGATTTAAAAATAAAAGAAAATGAATTTATGACACTACTTGGACCTTCCGGCTGTGGCAAAACGACTACTCTTCGTCTTTTAGGCGGTTTTGAAACACCGGACGAAGGAAAAATCTTCTTTGATGGAAAGGATATTACCCATCTTCCACCAAATGAACGCAAATTAAATACCGTATTTCAAAAATATGCATTATTTACCCATATGTCTATTGCAGAAAACATTGCTTTTGGTTTGAAAATTAGTAAAAAAAGTAAGGCATATATCGATGATAAAATCAAATACGCCTTAAAATTAGTAAACCTGGACGGATACGAAAACCGCAGTGTGGATTCTCTAAGCGGCGGTCAGCAGCAGCGAATTGCTATTGCAAGAGCTATTGTAAATGAGCCAAAAGTACTTTTATTAGACGAGCCTCTAGGTGCATTGGATTTAAAGCTTCGTCAGGATATGCAATATGAATTAATTCGTTTAAAGGAAGAATTAGGCATCACCTTTGTCTATGTAACCCATGATCAGGAGGAAGCCCTTACCATGTCTGATAAAATCGTGGTTATGAATCAGGGCTATATCCAGCAGATTGGTTCACCTGAGGATATTTATAATGAGCCTATCAATGCGTTTGTTGCCGACTTTATCGGTGAAAGCAATATCATTGATGGTGTAATGATTGAAGATAAATTAGTAGAAATCTTAGGCACAAAGATTCCATGTGTCGATATTGGCTTTGATAAAAATCAGCCTGTGGATGTGGTTATTCGTCCGGAAGATGTCAAATTAGTAGACCCATCTGCCGGTTTCATGGAAGGCGATGTGGTTTCTATTATATTTAAAGGTGTGCACTACGAAATTGAAGTTCACGCTAACGGTTATGACTGGCTGGTACACACTACAAAAATGCATCCGGTAGGCTCTCATGTTGGCATCAATGTTACACCTTTTAACATTCAGATTATGAATAAACCGGAATCTAGTGATGAAAAGGCGGTGGAGTTAGATGTTTAAACTAAAAAAGCAGTTTCTTGCCGGTCCATATATTGTCTGGATTATTGGTTTTATACTGCTGCCAATTGTATTGATTTTATTTTATGGACTATCTGATTATCATGGAAATTTCACCTTTGATAATCTGTTGTCCATATTTGATCCTATACACATGAAATCTCTGCTTTTTTCTTTACGATTAGCACTGATATGTACTGTAATCTGCCTGATTCTTGCCTATCCACTGGCAATGATTTTAAATAGCATGCACTTAAAGCATCAAAGCTTTGTCGTTTTTGTTTTTGTGCTTCCGATGTGGATGAATTTTATGCTGAGAATCTTGGCATGGAAGCTGCTTTTGTCCAACAATGGTGTAATTAACAACATTTTAGCATCCTTGGGACTTCCTGCTATACAGCTTTTGAATACACCTTCTGCGGTTGTTTTTGGTATGGTATACGATTATCTTCCATTTATGATTCTGCCTATCTATAATGCCATGAGCCGCATTGGACATGATATTATTGATGCTGCCAGAGATTTGGGAGCTAATCAGGTTCAGGTATTTTTTAAAATTACTATGCCGCTTACCATTTCCGGTGTATTAAGCGGAATTATCATGGTATTTGTGCCCGCGCTGACTTCTTTTGTCATTTCTAATCTTTTAGGCGGAGGAAAAGTACTCTTAATCGGAAATGTCATTGAGCAGGAATTTATGCAGACTATGGACTGGAACTTAGGCAGCGGATTGTCTATTGTACTAATGATTTTTGTTATTGCCAGTATGGCTTTTATGAATACACACAATAAAGACGGGGAGGGAACAGCCGTATGGTAAAGAAAATTGGCAGTCGTATTTATCTTTCGATTATTTTTCTGTTTTTGTACCTTCCGATTCTGGTTTTGATTGTACTTTCCTTTAACAACTCAAAAACCAGAGTAAAATGGGGAGGATTTACACTAAAATGGTATGCTTCCCTATTAGAAAATGAAACTATTATAGAAGCCTTTGTAATGACCCTGCAAATCACGCTTACAGCTTCTATTCTGGCAACCATTATCGGTACTCTTGCAGCTATTGGCATCCATGCCATGAAAAGCAAAGGGAAAGCTATTATGTTAGGTGCTACGAATATTCCACTTTTAAATGCAGATATTGTAACAGGTATTTCTATGATGTTACTTTTCGTCCGTTTCACAGAGCTGGGATTTTCTACGGTGCTAATTGCCCATCTTACCTTTGACATTCCTTATGTCATATTAAATGTATTGCCAAAATTGAATCAGACCAGCAAATATGCCTATGAAGCTGCTTTAGATTTAGGTGCTACGCCTTTATATGCATTTTATAAAATTGTTTGGCCAGACATTCGTCCGGGTGTTTTTTCCGGTTTTTTGATGGCTGTAACTATGTCACTGGATGATTTTTCCATTACCTATTTTACAAAAGGTGCAGGTGTGAATACACTTTCAACTATGATTTACACAGAGCTGCGTAAAGGTATCAAACCGGAAATGTATGCACTTTCCACAATACTTTTTGGCATTGCATTAATTTTACTTTTAGTTATGAACTATCGCTCTTCAAAAAAAGCGATTAATTAAGGAGACTAACTATCATGAAAAAACATATATTGTGCATAGCTGCTCTTCTGCTTGGCTGTCTGACCTTTACCGGATGCAGCGATTCTTCTGTGGAAGAGGAAAACACACTTACCATATTAAATTATGGAAAATACTTCGATCCGGATGCTTTGCAGATATTTGAAGAAGAAACGGGTATTACCATAAAATATGAGGAATACGAAAGTCCGGAAGAAATGTATACTAAATACAAAGCGGGCTCTATTGATTATGACTTGCTTTGCACCTCCGATTATATGATTCACAAGCTCATTGAAGAAGGTGAAGTATTAGAAATGAATTATGATAATATTCCGGAATACAAAAACATTGATCCAGATATTATTGATTCTTCTGCTTCTTTTGATGCAGAGCACAAATACACGCTTCCTTATTTCTACGGTACAGTAGGAATTTTGTATGATACTAATGTCGTACCGGAATCAGAGGTTCAGACATGGGATGTGCTTTGGGATGAGAAATATACAGGAAATATTGTAATGCCAAACAGTGTTCGTGACTGTTTACTGGTTCCACTTAAAAGACTAAATTATTCTATTAATGAAACAAATGAAAAGCATCTGCGAAAGGCACTGGATTTACTTTTTGAGCAAAAACCGCTTGTCTATGCCTATTTTGTGGATGAAACCGCAGATGAAATGATTGCCGGCAACGCTGCTCTTGCCGTTGTATACTCCGGAGAAGCAGCTTATGCTCAGGATGAGGGTGAAAACTTAGGTTATACCGTTCCAGAGGAAGGTTCTAATCTTTGGATTGATTCCTGGTTTATTCCCAAAACCTGTAAGAATCAGGAAAAAGCCGAATTATTTCTAAACTTCCTCTGCCGCGAAGATATTGCGGCTATGAATTTTGACTATGTATATTATGCAACACCGCATACAGCAGTTTATAATTCCTTAGACGAAGAGAGTAAAAATAATACCACTATCTTCCCTACACAGGAAACAATTGACAACTGCGAAGTATATGTCAGTCTCGACAGAGAGGAAACTGCTCTTTACAATAAGCTCTGGAAGGAATTAAAATCCTATTAACCACTTGCTTTTTATTCATAGAAATGCTATATTAAATCCACACGGATATTCTGTGTGGATTTTTCTTTTTATCTTTTATCTTATTTATCAGCAATTTCATGCACATAATTCCATTTATACATTATACCTATGAAAGGAATTAAACATGACTTACGAAGCTTTTAAAAATACTATTACTATCTCTATCCAGAACCATTTTGGTGAACAGGCACAGGTAACTTTACATCCAATTATCAAAAATAATCATGTTGTCCTTGACGGACTGACTATCCATGAAAAAAACTTAAATATCTCTCCCACTATCTATCTGAACTATTACTACGATGATTATTTGGGCGGAAAATCCCTCTCTGAAATTCAAACGGATATTCTCAACGCTTATGAACAGAGCCGTTCTTCTGAACATATGGATTTTTCTTTTTTTACAGATTATCAAAAAGTAAAGTATCGAATTGTATACAAACTCATTCATTATGAAAAAAACAAAGAGCTTTTAAAGGATGTTCCCTATATCCCATTTTTAGATTTTGCCATCGTATTCTGTTGCCTGATTTTAAACGCTCCAGGCGGCAATGCTACGATTCTTATTCATAACCATCACTTAACCTTCTGGAATACTACCACAGAGCAGCTCTATGCACTTGCACAAAAAAACACCCCCGTACTTCTTCCCTTTGAAGTCCAAAGTATGGAGGATGTCTTGAAAACCTTTTGTACAGATTCACCTGTTTTTACAGATGTAGATACAGATACACTCAATATGTGTCCTATGTTTGTTCTGACTAATAGTTCCAAACTTTTTGGTGCATCCTGTATACTCTATCCAAATCTTTTGGATAATTTTGCTAATAAAATACAATCAGATTTGTATATTATTCCAAGCAGTATTCATGAAGTTCTTCTTGTTCCGGCAGACCATTCCAGTAATATTTCTCATTTTAACCGTATGATCCGAGATGTAAATGCTACTCAGGTACAGGACGAAGAAATTCTGTCTAATCATGTCTACTTCTATTCCAGAAGCAAAGGATTGATTAATCCATAATTTCTCCTACACTCTGATAGAGCAGTTCATATTCAGACACAGAACTTATCCATGAATAATCCTGCTGCATTCCGCGAAGCATTAAATCTTTCCATTCCTTTGCTTCTTTATAGTACACTTCCATAGCAGTTCGCAGCATTGCTGCCATTTCATGTGCATTATAGTTTGCAAAGGAAAAACCGGTACCCGTCCCTTCATACTTATTGTAAGGCTCTACCGTATCCTTAAGACCTCCGGTTTCCCTTACCATAGGGACGGTACCATACCGAAGACTCATAAGCTGACTAAGACCACAAGGTTCAAACAGTGACGGCATTAAAAATGCATCCGCACCAGCATAAATAAGATGCGCCATTTCTTCGGAATATCCTACATTTGCTGCCATCTTATCCGGATACTTGCCCGCAAAATGTCTGAACATATTCTCATAACGATCTTCTCCTGTTCCAAGCACCACAAGCTGTATATTCTCATGATATAAAATTTCATCCAACATATAATCTACAAGATCAAAGCCTTTCTGATCCGACATACGGGATACCATACCAACCAAAAATACATCCTTTTTTACCGGTAATCCCATTTTTTCCTGCAAAATGGCTTTATTCTTTGCTTTTTCCTCAAAAACAGTTTGGCTGTCAAAGTTATATGGAATATATTTATCCTTTTGTGGATTAAATTCTTCATAATCCAAACCATTTAAAATACCAAACAGCTTGTAGCTATGCTGCCGTAAAACGCCGTCCAATCCCTCGCCGCCTTCCGGTGTCATAATTTCCATTGCATAAGATTTACTTACTGTAGTTACTGCATCTGCCGATACAATACCACCTTTCAGATAATTAGACTCACCATAGGTTTCCAAACAATCCGCCGTAAACAGTTTGTCCGGCAAACCTGTGATATCTTTTACCGTTGGAATCATCCACCTGCCCTGAAAACGAATATTGTGTATAGAAAAAATCGTACGGATTTTTTTATACTCCTCCTGTTTATGATATACATTTTTTAAAAACACTGGAATCAATCCCGTTTGCCAGTCATTGCAATGTATAATATCCGGCACAAATCGAATCCTTTTCACAGCTTCTATAACTGCTTTGGAGAAAAATGCAAACTTCTCTACATCCTGATAAATTTCTCCATAGGGCTTATCTCCTGCAAAATAGAATTCATTGTCTATAAAATAATAATGTATATCGTCTACAAGCGCTTCTAAAATACCTGCATACTGTTTTCTCCAACCAAGCTCCACATAAAAATGTGACACATACTTCAGTTGCTTTTTGAATTTCTCCTCCATACAGGCATATTTAGGTAAAATGATTCTTACATCATATTTCTTTTTGTCAAAATATTTCGGTAAGGAACCCACCACATCTGCAAGTCCGCCTGTTTTTACAAACGGCACAGCTTCTGACGCTGCAAATAATATTTTTTTCACGATAACAAACCTCCATATTTTCATACGCTAGGTTTATTATACTACTTTTTTATCCAGAGAAAAAGTACTAAAAACCGCTATTATGCTTATAATCCAGACGAATTTTGTCTGCAATTAATGCAATAAATTCAGAATTAGTCGGTTTACCCTTTCCATTGTTGATGGTATAACCAAAAAGTTCATCAATGGTATCCATCTTTCCTCTGCTCCAAGCCACCTCAATAGCATGACGAATTGCCCTTTCCACACGGCTTGGTGTCGTCTGATTCTTCTTGGCAATTGTCGGATACAGAATTTTTGTAATAGAATTTAGCATTTCAATATCATCCACAGACATCATAATTGCCTCGCGAAGATAATGATAACCTTTTATGTGTGCAGGTACACCAATCTCATGAATGATATTGGTAACATCTGTTTCTAAATTACTGACAGTCTTCACTTCTTTTTTCTCATATTTTTCATAAGGATTGACTTTTCTTGTTTCACTGACAACTGTTTCATTCTTTCTCTGCTGCTTTACATGCTTAATACGGCTGATGACCATATCGTTGTCAAAAGGCTTCATAATATAATAATCTGCTCCAACATTAAACGCATCCTCTGTGATTTTTTCATTTCCAATCGCGCTAATCATAATAAAGGATGGGTGCTTTTTGATTGTCGTATCCTGTTTGATTTTTTCCATAACCTCTATTCCATCAAGCTTTGGCATTACAATATCTAAAAGGACAACATCCGGTTCTTTTTCTTTAATCATATGGCAGGCTTCTTCGCCATCTTTCGCCATACCTACAACTTCTAATTCCTCATCACTACATACAATTTTCCCAAGTAACTGACGCATTTTTTCATTATCATCCGCAATTGCAACATTTAATTTACCCATAACTTATTTTTTCCTCCTGATTTACATCATTTTTATATTTTTGTATTATTCATATTCTCATCCAGTTATTTTGTCGAAAGCTGTAAACAATATTTTTGTTTTTCAATCATTGGTATTCCCCCCTATATTCCTCAAAATAACGCACTAAAAAAAGCGCACTCTGTCACCAGAGTACGCCCTTGTACATATATTACGGTATTTAGTTTATTCTTTGCCATCCCAACAATAGGTACAAAGCTTGCATCTTTCTAAACCTGTTGCTTCTAACATATCGTCTAAGCGGTTAAATCTCAATGTCGTAAAGTTTAATTCTTTTCTGATTTCTTCTACCATATTTTCATACTTTTCAGATTCAGGATTTGCATATTCCTGTAAAATCTCATTTGTAACCTTGCCATTTTCTAATCGCTCAATTACACGACGAGTAATCAAATCCATCTCGGATGATGAACGAGAGAAATTCAAATACTTACAACCATATAAAAGTGGCGGACATGCCGGACGAATATGTACCTCTTTTGCTCCAGACTGGTATAAAAATTCTGTTGTTTCTCTCAACTGTGTCCCTCTGACAATAGAATCATCAATTAAAAGAAGTCTTTTATCTTTGATTAAATCGTCTACTGCAAGCATTTTCATTTTCGCAATAAGATTTCTCTGACTTTGAATAGTTGGCATAAAGGATCTTGGCCAAGTCGGTGTATATTTGATAAATGGTCTGGAAAAAGGAACACCTGACTCATTGGCATAACCAACAGCATGTGCTGTACCAGAATCCGGAACACCCGCTACAATATCCGGTTTTATTGTATCACGCTGTGCCATTTTAGCACCACAGTTGTAACGCATCTGCTCTACAGAAAGTCCTTCATAGGAGCTTGCCGGATAACCATAATATACCCACAAAAATGTACAAATCTTCATATCTTTACTTGGGTCTACCAATGTAATACAGTTCTTGTCAGTTACGATTACGACCTCTCCCGGTCCTAATTCTTTGTGATCTGTATAACCTAAATTCTTGTATGCATAATTTTCAAAGGATACACAAAAGGCATCATCTCTTTTTCCAATGACAACCGGTGTTCTGCCATATTTATCTCTTGCTGCATAAAGACCAGCTTTATTCATCAGCAGCATAGATAAAGAACCATCTACTGCAGACATTGCATATTGTATACCTTCAATCAGATTTTCTTTCTGGTTAATCAATGCAGCAACCAATTCTGTAGCATTAATTTCACCGCCACTCATTTCCAGAAAATGCGCATGACCGATGTCAAAAAGCATCTGTATCAGTTCATCAGTATTATTAATCTTTCCAACAGTTGTAATTGCATATGTTCCGTGGTGTGAACGGATAATCAATGGCTGTGGCTCATAATCAGAAATACATCCGATTCCAAGTCTTCCCTCCATTTCATTCACATCTTTATCAAACTTTGTACGAAATGGTGAATTTTCAATATTATGGATAGCTCGATTAAAGCCATCTTCACCATATACAGCCATACCACCTCGTCTAGTTCCTAAATGGGAATGATAATCAATTCCAAAAAACAAATCAAATACGCAATCCTGTTGTGCTGCGACACCAAAAAATCCACCCATTGTCTTGTCCTCTTTTCTAATGCTTTTTCGCATTTATTATACACACTTCACTATATAAGTTGCAAGAAGATATGAATGGAAAATTTATTTTTGGTTAATTTACCCCAATATATGGAAAATTTCACAATTTTTTTTACATCCAACAGCTTCGCCGTTCTTCTCTTTCCATGTCTTTTACATATCTTGCCTGATATTCCATATTGATATCACGAAGCTCCTTTTCGCCTTCTATATATGGAATATACATATCATAGCCATCCACATCTTCACAGCTAATATCACTATATCCTAATGATTCTCTTACAATTTGCTCTCTCTGTTCTCTTGTTGTGTTTTTGATAGAAAATTTATCCATTACTGTTTTCTCCTTTATTTACTATTTTTTTAATTTGACATATTTTATCTTTACAATTAGCACATTGCAGACTTTTATTTGACCCACTCCAAAATCGTTCCGGATGCTTCGCATAAGTTATTTCCCATTTTAACAGTACTATGCAGGAAGTAAAAAATAAACTCCAGCTATAAAAATTACGAATAAACAGCATTGGGGTGAACATCATAAAATGTCCCCATTCATAGATTCTGCAATTTACACAGCAGCGATTTTGCATAATAAACGACTGAAAGGGACAAAAAATCAAAATGCATATATAGTCACACAGAAAATAAAATACTACCAGCATCAATAAATCCGCTTCATCCATGATATGCGTTAAATAAAGTATACCAAAAATCGCATTAAAGGATAACCACACCAGCATAACCTTCCATGCCCTTATATTCTGGCTTTGTACAAACTTTAACAGCTCTAACTCTGAATAATTTTCATTTTCATGATACTTTTTGCTATCTGCTTTGTGTATTGCCATGGAAAGTTTTTCTGTTGGAAATATATGCCTTAGCATCATTCCCATAAAGATTATCCATAAGACATGAATAGGTGTAATTCCTATTCCTATGGATTGAGTCATCAACTCACACATCAACGGTTTATTGGTAATATATAAAATAGCTATTAACATAAAAATAGCTATACGGATTATAAATTTTACCAAATAACGGGTTAGCATGGGGGTTTTCGTAAGTTTCATTTTGTATTTCCTCTTTCTGTAAATTTTGATGCTTCAATTATTCTATTTTAAACACCCATTTTCGTTTACCTTATATGAAATCCAAGAGCATTTTCCTCTACGGAAATTTCCTCATACTCTAATTTATCAATGTAAATATAACTCCCCATATTAATAAGCTTAAGTACCTGATTGATTTGCTGTTCTGTGCCCTGTGCTTCCATAAGTACAGAACCATCCCACTCATTTCTTACCCAGCCGGTTACACCACAGCCATTTGCTGCATATGTTGCTCTATAACGAAAACCAACTCCTTGTACAGTACCTGTAAAGCGTATTCTTTTACGAATAATATTTTGCGTTGTTGACATGATATACTCCTTTTCCTAATGTATTTATATTCCGAATACTCTTCGCTCTAATTTTCATTTCTCCACAATATTATACGCCAGATTAGAAATCCAATGTGGAATGATAGCTCCATATATTCTTGTTCCAATATACCCTCTGAATACAATTTCTTCTGCCAAAGCTACACATATATAAAAGATTACTAATATCACTATCTTTTTGGTCGGAATAAAGTTGCTGCCTTCTAGGATATGAGACAAACAATTATTGAAAAAAAGAATGGCCGCTAATATACATCCCATGCCAATACTTTGCTTCCATTTGTCATTATAAAGTCCTATGGAATCTAAATTCTGATGACTTCCTTTTACAAATGCTATTGTAATTCCAACAAGTATGATATTGGTAATTGTGCCAAATATCCGAACATTATTTTTAACAAAAGGAATATGAATTTCCAAAACAGCTAATATAACATAAACGGCAAGAAATATTGCAAATAAAACTATTGCGGATAAGGCATCCTTTTTCGTGTATTTGGTTTCACCGCCCTACTTTGTATCCTTGATTTAGTGCAATCTGATGCAGCGGCACTATAGTTGATTTTAATGCATTACAAAAAGTCTCTTTTTCTACTCTCTTGTAATTCCCATTTTTATCCTGTGTCAAAGCAATATGAATCGTATGATAATCTTCTAATAATGGCTTCAGTTTACCAGATGCCCGCACAATATCAAATGCGCTATACTGCACATCGCAAAAATGCTCTAAATGCTTATTCAAATCCGGAAGTGTGTCACTCTTAGAGCTGTTAATCCCCTGCGCAACCGGAACTAAGTTCCACAATTCATTATGCATCACAAATTTCCAAGGAATAAAATGATCTAAGGATGGTTTTTCCTTCCGTACATGGGTTTCTAGCAATATATTTCCAACATAAAAATCC
This sequence comes from Lachnospiraceae bacterium, assembly GCA_017625255.1. Taxonomy (GTDB): domain Bacteria; phylum Bacillota; class Clostridia; order Lachnospirales; family Lachnospiraceae; genus Roseburia_B. The sequence continues at coordinate 28,110 of JAGALK010000133.1, read as the reverse complement.
CTTAACTCATAAGACTGTCGAACCAGATTCCAAAACTTCCACTGCTTAGAAAGATTCCTATCCTCTCTCTGAGGCTCAATTTTTAACGGTATAGCCGGAACATTTGGATTTTTTCCCTGTAAGTACAATACAATATGATATTTTATCCAATCTTTCATAATGCTTTGATTATTATAAATATACCAAAACCATTTTTCCCGAATACAAATTTTTAAGATTCCATCTTCTTTGTGAATACTATAAAAACAATGCTCATTTGTCTGGGAAAATTCAATTACTTCTCTATCCTTCCATGTCGATACCTTTGTATTTGGATACGCATCCTTAATAAAGGCAGATAACAGTTTAAACGGTACATTTCTATACAAATCTTCTATTTTTTTGCATATTTCTTTATCCTCAATGGCCTCTACCGCTTCAAGAATCTTATCCGGCAACTCATTGTTCTGTATGATATTTTTTTCTGAAATCAGTGCAATAATATTCCCTAACTGGTCAAAAAAACCAAAATCCAAATGATACTCGCAGACAGGATACCATGCAAAACTAATCATCCGACAAACCAAACGATGAAAAGTAATTTCTGTATGATTATGTATAATCTCTTCCGTAATGGCGTATAACCAATACAACTTATAACTTGCAGTTGTGTCTGCTATCATCTTAGGAAACATGGTAGCATCCACTTCACTGGATGTCGGTAGTATTTTCATGGTGTATTCACCTGCTTTCTCATTATATGGGGTATTATTCTCACTAGGTTTGATAATATCTCACTGTTATAGAATACTACAAAATGGAGAATGGGTAAAGTAAAAGACATTCTTGCAAAAAAATAAGCCCTATTATAGGCTTATTTTCTTATTCTATTATCTACGATACACTCCGGTACTTAGATAGATACTGTTATTTCATCCAATTCTCTGTGCAATAATGCACTGAAATATTTTAATAATCTTGCCCTTCTTTCTGTAAAAAATTCAGCTTTAGGAACACGATATATTTCATCTACAATTAAAACTTCCTTGGAATACTTATCATCCTTCAACATTTCTTTAACTTCTGTAATCATCCAATGATTTGGTGACATTTCATCATAAAATCGTAATGCATCTGACAATGGAAGATTATTTTTTTCATCATTACCTTCTCTGTCCATTATCATAATATTTCCAATACTATGTATATAAGCTTCTCTTGCCTCGTTACTATCTGTAGGCTCAAAATATTTTTCTCTAGCCACCGCACTTGGATGTTGCGCTTCCATATGATCTAACTGAATTTCTGTTGTTGCAAATTTAGTTCTTGTTGCAAGTAAACTTAATTGATTATCTTGTTTATTTGTTTCAAAAAGATTTATAAATAACACTTTTACTTTAAGCTGCGAATCACCACTTCCATATTTCCAGTTATTTATCCATTCTGTAAATTCTCCCTTTATTTGTGAATCATAGCTAGAAACTTTATACTGAATGTCACTACTAAACATATGATTTCTTGATATGATTTTCTTCGCAATTTGTCTTGGCAATTCTGCATTCTTTGCTAATAAAGCATATCTCCAAAAATCATATGCCACTCTATGTATATCTTTATATCTTTCATCATTTTGTTGCGTACTATCAATAAGTCCCTTCATAAACTCTTGAAACTTTTTTATATTTATTTCTGTATCACAAGTATCCTTTTGTAAATCAATATACTTTCTGATAATAATATTAGTTATAGCCGGCAAGACACCATATAACTTCAGCGCATGCAAAAGATTTAATGTCCTATATGTAATAGACTTCATTCCATCACACTCAGATGCTAAAACCTTTTCTGCCTTTTTTTGATATTTAAAATCAATATCTTTTAACATAATAGATAGCATTTGATAAATACTAATATCATTCATTAAGTTTGTTCCATTATATGGCTTGCATCTCTCTAAATAATTTTTCTCTATAGATTCTCTGTATCTAGCCGTATCATTAAATTTCAAGGCATCATCAGCTGTAAAATACTCAGCTGCCAAAAAGGATATTAGTTTTGCCTGTTCTTTTCCTGTTGATGATGAAAATACTTCTTCCACCCAAATTTCATCAGCTTTTTCAATATTTTTATCAATCAGAAAATCTGAATCTGTTGTATTATTGCAATACCATTTATAAAACAGATTTTTAATTAAATCTAAGTCTTCAATTGCCATACTGCGATCATTCAATACCTCAAAAAGCGTGTATGCATCATTTTCATTACCAGTAATAATTACACATACTTTTATTTTCTTTAGCATCCCTTCAATGGCTTTTATAATCATCGCCGTATATTCAAGTGGTGATTCTCCTTTATTCACACAATGTTCTGTAAGCCCATTAAATTCATAGTGTAAAGCCTTTATATACTGCTCGATGACTGGATCAATACTATCCATTTTGGAAACAAATTTGGGATTTTTTGAAGCAGATAATTCTATCACGCAACGCTTCATTGCCTGCTTAATTTTTTCATTATATAGACTTCTTTCATACTTTAAGCTCAACTGACAATTTCTCAAAAATTCTCCAAATGCATTCATATATAGATTTAGATATGTATCGTTATCTGATTGATTTTTTTCAGGCAAACCTGTTGTTTTTTGAAATTCTCTTAATACTTTCTCGTACAAATATTCTTTTTGCTCAGAATCCTCTTCATCACTGATTTGATCTAAAATTTTTTCTATACTTGAATGTACTTCTATTAGTTTATTAACCTTATTTTCATCAAACAAATTCCTTGCTGTTTTTTCCAAATCTAATAACAATGTATCAATTTTAGTTGTTTTCCCCACTATTAATAATTCTTCTATATAAGCTCTTAAAAAAACAAATTTCATGAAATTCAACAGAAATAAAGTGGTTGTTCTTTGCTGTCCGTCAATAATATCAAAATTCCCATCTTTTTCCTCAACCATTACGACTGAACCTATAAAGTATTCCTTTTCATCACTTTTAAAATAATCTGAGAATAAATTTTTAATCCTTAATTCATCCCACTTATATGGGCGTTGATAATGGGGAATTTTTACTTTTAATGGCACACTTTCCCTTGAACCAATCGCCATACACAAATCCTCTAAATTTCTAATCTCTGCTCCCTTTAAATCCATATTTATTTCCTCCTCTGTTTCTTTAAGCTTTCTCACACAATCTCTCTCACCGCTCCAACAACCTTCTCCACATCCTCTTCCGTGGTGAACCGTCCTACACTCACTCGCACTACTCCGGCATAATATTCGTCCTTTAGCCACTTATGTATCAGCGGTGCACAGTGATAACCGGTTCGTACTGCAATACCATAATCTTCATCCAAAAGTGCGCCCACATCCGATGCCTGATAACCTCGAACATTGAAGGCTACAATTCCGATATGTGCACTTTCTTCCGGCAGATACAGCGTCACTCCCGATATGGCTTTTAAGCCGTCCACTAACTGTTTAGTTAGCTTTTTTTCCCATTTTCTATACCGTTCCATTCCAAGAGAATATACTCCCTCTCCATGTTTTTTTACTTCTTCTAATGCTGCCAATACCCCACCTGCTGCCACGATATTCGGGCTGGCTGCTTCATACATAATTGGGGGTTTCGATGGCATATTCAGGTTCAAGGAATCGCTTCCTGTTCCGCCTGCTAAATATGGTCTTAACTGCTTTCCATGGCGAATGAAAAATCCTCCGATTCCAAATGGTCCGTACAAAGTCTTATGCCCTGCAAAGACTAAATAATCGATGTTCCACCCTGCAAAATCAATAGGAACTAATCCCATAGACTGGGATGCATCCACAATCACCTCTGCTCCATAATTTTTTGCTAATGAAGCAATATGCTCTACAGGCAATATATAGCCTGTCACATTACTGACATGGGATAGAAATACATGGGTTGGTGTCTTTACGGAAAACATAAATTCCATTTGCGACCTATCAATTTCTATCGCATCAGCGGCATTTAACGGCAGCTCTACTACTTCAAATCCACAGCTTTGCTGTCGCAAATGCAATGTCCGCATCACCGCATTATGCTCAAAAGGCGATACATATACCACATCAGATTCTTTAAACTCCATGCCGCCTATTATCTGATTTAACGCAACAGTCGCAGAGGGGGTAATAACCACCTCTGCGACCTGTGATGCATTTACAATATTCAGTAATTCTGCGCGGACTTTATCCATAATCTTTACAGCTTCTCTAGCCAGAGCATACGAACCACGCCCAGCATTCACTGCAAGGCTGCGATTGATTTCATCCATCTTCTGATATACGCTTTCCGGCTTTGGGAATGTCGTTGCCGCATTATCTAAATATATTATGTTGCTCATATAAATTCCTCGTATCCTTTGTATTCTAACACTCTCTACATAATCAATTTTTCCAGAGCCTGCATAAGTATAGCCACCTTTTGATTTGTCTCTAAGGATTCTCCAAAATCCTCTAATGCATCTTCTATAGCATTTTTTAAAAAATAGCTAGTACTGTCCTCTTCCACAGGATCATAAAACCGCTCAATTTCATTCCCTTGGCTATTAGTAAATACCAAGTGATTTTTCCCAGATGCATCAGAACTATTCTGCTGAATGGACTCGATTTCCTGTCTGGTCTCATGTAACAGCTTTTGGAACAAATCCAACGAATCATCCCGCCAGTCCTCCATATACATATCTGTAATTATCTTTGCAATTTTTCTAATTATTTGCGCTTCATCATAGGTATGTATTTTTGCTGTATACTGCATAAATCCGGTTACCCGGCTATTAGATAACAGCGTCTTTGATTTCTGACTTTGCTTTTCATTCCACTGCAAAAGACAAGCCGCGAGGCTTTCCTTTTCCCCTGCTCCAAATTCAGTTTTTACCAGCTGAATTGCTTGGATTTGTATCTTTTCAAAATAGGTATCTAGATTTTGTTTTATTAAAACAATCTGTTTTGCGATTTCTTCATATTCTGTTGATGTAAATATTTCCGGAATTCGCTCAAATAACAGTTCTCTTGGATTAATTGTCATTTGACGGAACAATTTTCGAAATGCAGATAATTTTACATACTGTTTCTCTTCCATATAGGACGGACAAAGCTTAAAATTCACAGAAATCTGCGGCAATGCCCGATACCATCTATGCATATATTCTGTAATCTGACGAAGGCGTTTTCTTCTAGAACTCTTTTCTATAGTAATTTCATCCTTGCAAAATGTTTTTTCTAAAATATCTAAATACTTTTGCTTTTTAGCGGTTTCATGCTCTACATATAAATAATAACTATCCGGCTTTGCATTGATATTTTCAAGAATTTCCTCGTCTAACTCTACTTCATTTTCCCCTAAATACACCACCGGCATATCCTGCAGCTGTACCAACTGATTCGCGATATAAATAGGCAAAACACCTCGTCTTGTGCCGTATTCTTCACCCATCAAACGCTTATATAGCTTGTCAAAAGATACTTTCTGACCATCACATTCGGATATAAACACATCAATTTCATCCAATACATATTTACATCCTTCGTCTATATTCTGATTACCGCCGCGGATGCCTGTTTTAGCCAAGGTTGCACGATAAATAGTAGCCTCCGGCTTAGTACCGGTTTCATAATTCGTATACATATCTTCTAAGGTTTCATCGAGAATCATTTTTACAATAAGTTTTCTCGCTTTTTTATTCTGGGCAGAAATATTCTGACGGTTAATCAACTCATTATTGATTTTGGGTGTTTTTCCATACACATCTTTGCATATCTTGCTTAAAAATCCGTTAAAGGAAATATTTCCGCGAAAGCCATGTAAATATTTTTCTTCGCCGTATAACACCATGCACTGATTCTTTTCCGGTATAAAATCCTGTTTTAATATCTGATTTATTTCAAAAATAATATCCTCTATGCAATTTTCCAATTCCTGCTGCAGCACCTTGTTTTCTTCTAAAAAAACAGCATCACCTAATAGCTTTTGTATTGCCAGATAACGACGCATCAATGGCTCTCCACTAAAGCTTTTCTGTGGATAAATGACAAGTATTCTCTGGTCATTTAATGCCTTTAGCTTCTCTGTAATCGCTGCATCACTTTCAAATACGCTATTTTCATTCCTCAGTAACGCTATGATTTTTCCATCTGAAAAATGCTCTGTAAAAAGACATTCTGCATTCGGAAGCTTTAAAAACTGCTCTTCTGCCATATATACATACTCAAAAAAACGGGATATCTTATATTTCTGGTTATGTTCCTTTGGCAATATATAATCTAATTCTGAGATTTCTTTTAGCTGTTCCGTCAGATGTATTTGTGCCGGCAATTTTGCCACAGTTTCCCGTATTTCTTTTTCTAAATCTACACCCACATTATTTAAAAAGGCATAGGATGCACTTTTTGCTCTCCATACGATAATCTGTTTTTCAATTAATTTATTAATAATTTTATAAAATTCTTCTTTAGACATATTTAATGCCCGACACAAAATCGCCTCTTCCACCGGTGCTTCTTCCCTATGAAGCATTAAAAGCAAAGCCATTACTTTTATGAGCTGCTGTTCTCGAATATCTGTGGTTTTTGATAAGGCATAATCGGCTTTTAACCACTCTGTATGAATATGTATAAGTCCGGTTTCCTCACGAAACAGATTACAAAAATAGTCATAGACTACCTCTGCTGTGACACCAAAATTTTGAATTTCTTCTGATTTTTCTTTTAATAAACGATACAAGCTTCCTTTCTCATCATTAGCAAGAAATGTAAAGATACTTCTCTCATTCTGAGCCACTTTTTCACTAATTGCCAACAACAAATAAACCGTTATCGGAAGCATGGGATAACACCCTTCTACAATAATTTTTTCATAATCTTTTTCCTGAAATAACAGATTAAAAAAAGGCAGACGATAGGATTTTACAGCGTTTCTATAATAGGGCTGCATATCACTTATATATCCATGAAAATCCGGAATTTTCTTCTGAATGACATGTTCAATTAACTCATAATTATTCTGAGAAGAAACTACAAAGGGAATCTCCTTTAATCGTCCTTCTACTCCGGTAAATGCATGTACCATTTCCTTTGGTAATGCAGCTCCATATTCTTTGATGCTCTTATGAGCTACAAATGTGATATGTAACTGGGATTCTTTGGAACTATTTGCCAACTCGCACATATCCTGTACGATTTTCATGTCTTTAGCAAAGGTTTCTAGTCGATGTCCTTCTATGTATTTACTAAATTCATCAAATACAACAAACAATCCCGAATATTTATACTTTTCGCACAATACACGATTAATTTCTTCATATATTTTGGTAGTCTCCAACTCTACAATAGGCTGAAATTCACTGCCATTTGTAATTTTAGGATATATTTTTTTAAAGCTTTTTAGTACCTTATCATTTAAACGCTTTAACTGCTCTACATATGTCGTTTCATCCAGACTATCATTTTGGATTTCCTCTAAAAACATTCCATAGGCATTTGGATACTTTTCCCGCCACATAATTATTGTATCCACTGCTTTACTGTAATAACTGTCCGGTGCGATATCCTCTAAATTTTCTCTCTTTAATGCATCCAAAATTCCCATTAAAAATGCCTGATTTAAATCCTCATAAGTACCGGAAACAATCACAGGAAGATATGGATTCTTTTGTTTTCGCAAACGATCCAGTAATACTAATAAAAGGTGAGATTTTCCTTTTCCATAAGGTCCAATTAAAATTGTTGCCTTGTCTACACCCTTTTGTACATTTTGCAAATATGTATCTAAAATATCCGCAGAAGAACGGGTGGAAATATAGCTTTTTATTTTCTTTTTATTGTATAAATCTATAGAAAGATTGACAGAACTCTGATATCTTCTGTCAATTTCAATCACATCATTCAAATTTCTCATGACGCTGTCCTTTCTCATAATGTCTTGCCGCCACATCAAGGCTTTTTATATCGCCTAAATACACCATATCCAAACCTGCCGTACGATTTACCGTAAGACAATTTTCATCTGCAAGCTCATCCAGATATTTATTTAATACTGTACGGTTTAAATTCAATATTTTTCCCGGCAGATTTTCACCATTTACCAGATCATCTATACTAATACTTTTTATTCCTGTGCACTCTTTATGCTTAGCAAGAATATACAAAATCACATCCATAGATAATGTATTTAAGTTAGGTGTAACTTTTTTATAACGATTCAAATTTTTACGAACTAATCCTAAATGCGCAAAGGGACTGATGCGCTTTTCCTCCGGGTCATAATCCTTTTCATTTTCTCTAAAATACATGGAAAGAATAGCATTACAATCATCCTTTAGGGAACGCTCAGGTACACTTTCTGCCCCTGAGTACAACAAGATTTTATCCTTCAATTCCCACTCTAATTCTTCTCTTGTAAATTCTTCGGACTCCAGTAAATTAAAAAATCCATACCAGCTTGTAACCTTTTCTGCATTCATGGCAAGATTGCAATGTACCAGCCACAGAGAAAAATCATCCTCAAAATAAGCATCCTTATCTAAAATCAACTTTCCCATATTTGTCAGCTTCGCCCCTATTTTTTGCAGTTCTGTCATAAGACCGCTTTCTCTAAGCCAATAACGGATAGCCTTTGCCATATTACTTCCTACGCCTAGAGCATCCGCGCCAAAATTTTCAGAAAACACTTTTTGATTTTCGCTTACTTCCAATATACCCTTTGTCAGCCAGCCTTCCCGCAATATGAATGTTTCATGTCCTTTCAGACGAATTTTCTTTTGTGCCACTTATTTAACAGCTCCTTATTCTTTCTATCGTTTTGTCGCTAAAACCTTTCGCATATAACAACCTGCAATAAAATGATTCACACAGGCCTTGCAACGCACACATTTCTCATCAGCAATTCGATAGGATATCTCTCCATCAGCTAATGTCTCCATTCGGATTGCCCCAAATTTACATACACCCTCACAGGCACGACAGCCCATACACATCTGGTATTTGGTCAACTGACATTTCACCTTATCCTCGGCTGCCGCCAGATTTAACGCTCCGTCCAGCTTATAATCAAAAATCGTAACCTTTAGATGGGTCGAACCCATACGCCCCTGTAATTTTAAAATTGGTTCTCCGTCTCTTTTTAGGATATAAACCTCGCCCAATCGTTCATTTCCAAGAGTTGTATTGATATAGCCAAATGGCTTAAACAACTCATATAAATCCTCTGTAATCGGTCTTTGCAATTCGTAATTGAAAGCATTTTCTTCTAATACACAAGGTTCAAAGGAAATAACCGATTTTTTCGCATAATTCACACCATTTCCACCCTGTCTGGCTTTCCATTTTCCTGTATCTATATATTCTTCTGCATCCAGCTTTCCAATACTCTTTGCAAAATCCACCAATATAGTATGCCAATGCTCGTATTGTTCCTTCATATGAATCTTGGATAAAAATTCTGACCACGCACTATTATTAGGACAACACCAACAGCCTACTCGCGAATATCCCAGACGATATGCCGAATTAAAATCTATTTTTCTCGTCAAAAGGTACAGCCATATATCAAAATCCAACCAGTCAATAATCGGTGAAATTGTCACCTGTTTACTAATCTTATGTCCCTCAGATTCTCTGTCATATTTGCTTCTGCTTGCAGATTCACTTCGTCGTATTCCATAAAATGCCAAAATTTTTGTCTTTCCTTTAAATAATGCAGAAATTTTTCTGGAAATCGCTCCGGTTTTAAAAATTGTACAGCACCAACGCATCACGCGGCTGGGCGGCCCAATCAGCTGACACAAATCCTCGAAGTTCTTTTCCTTATTTCTGGAAGAAATCACGGGTGTAGAACTATGCTTCTTTTTAAAATTTGCAACATAGCTCTCTGTCTCTGGAAATTCCAATGTAGTATCACCAAAAATATGCAAAATCTTAGGATTTCCTAATGCCCGTATTACCAAGTCTGATGTAACTGTAGAATCCTTTCCGCCGGAAAAGGACACAAACATATCTCTCGCATCATAACCCATTGTCACTTCCTGTAAATATCGCAAGGCTTCTTCATCAATTTCTGTATATCTGTCTTTATTGCACTCTATAAATTTATCTACATATTTTTCAAACGAATTTTTATAATTCACTTCTTCATAGGTGTTAAATGCAGTCCTTATGGCATCTGTATCTAGTTCCCGCAGTCCTGCAACAGAAAATCTATATAATTTTCCATCAATCAGATAATAATTTCCCGATGTATTCCAAACGGAAGAATCCTTATATTTAAAAGGTTCTCCCCATATAATTTCTAACAATAATCGTTCCTCCGGAAATACCGGTCGTAAATCCGAAGCAACTCGCTTTCCATTTGTTCCGCAAACAGAACACTTTCTTTCATATATAGGCACATTGCATATGTCACACCAATAAATATTTGATTTTACCTCTACATGCTCTCTCGTCCCACATTCCAGACAAGTACTCGTTTTTAGTGGAATATTATGTAACTTGCATCTATAGCTTAACATGGCACCCATCCGCCTATTTTATACTTCTTCATGTCTAAACTTTTCCGGTCTTATGCCCAAGTAATTGCATAATTCCAAAAATTCTCCCGCTGTTAAATTTTCTTCACTTTCTCCTCGCAGTTTTTCTTCTGAAATACTCAAATCTAATGCTGTCTGCTTAATGGAAATTTGATTTTCCCATATATATGTTGCTAAGTGTTTCATTACACTGTTATTTCTCAATCAACACACCACCATTTCAAATTTTTGTGTTTCTTAGTACCTAAGAATAAAACTGCTTAAATACCATTATATTCTTATTTATCAAGAATTTCAACTATGGTTTTTTTCGATTTTTCTTAGAATGCAAGAATAGTTTGACGAAAAAATTTTCATATTATAAGATAGAAATACCATGGATAGGGAGGATATTATTTTGAAAAATGAAATGATTGCTAAAGTATTAAAAGAAACCAGAAAACGAAACTCGCTCTCTGTCAAAGATGTGGTATTGGAATTAAAAAACAAATCCCTTTCTGTCGCTGAAAAAACGGTTTATGGTTGGGAAAGTGGGCAGTCTCAACCCGATGCAGATACCCTTCTGCTGCTCTGTGAAATCTATAATATTGATGATATTTTGGGAACTTTCGGATATAATGATACCCCGCCGCTTCAAATTACAGATTTTGAGAAAAAACTGATTTTAAATCTAAGAGCCCATCCTGAAATGCTAGATGCCGTAAAAAAATTGTTGGATATGGAATAAAAGCATACAAAAATACGCAAGAGTTGTTTTTCCACAGCTCTTGCGTATTTACATTCTATAAACTGAACATCCTACACTTTTTCCGGGCATTCATTACTTGCTTTTTACCAATTCCCCCAATGTACCTTTTCCATAGGTAATTCCTCCACTTTTCGGGACTTAGGGTGTTCTTCCAAAATACCTATTGACAGCATTGCCTCTAACACATAATTCTCTGGTACATGCAATAGCTCTCTGCAATACTGCTCCGTAGTGATTCCATTCTCTGCATCCCGCAATCTTCCCTGTATCCAACAGCTTCCAAGCCCTAAGCTGTCTGCCATTAAATGCATATTGCTCATGACAATGGAACAATCCTCTATCCACACATCTGTCTTTTCAGTATCTGCAAATACCACAATAGCACAACCTGCATTTTCCAGCATCTTAGCTGCTCCTACGCGGGATTCTGATAATTTTTTTAATACCTCTTTATCCTGCACAACCACTAATTCCCATGGCTGTCTGCTTCTTCCAGATGCTGATGAAAGTCCCGCATATAAAATCTTTTCTATTTTTTCCTTTGCAATCTGCTCTCCGGTATATTTTCTTACACTTCTTCTTTTCAAAAATACATCTAATAATTCCATATTAACCTCCGCCTTTTTCTCCATTTATATTCTAAATATTACTGCAAATCGTACCTCTATGCAATGATTTCCCTATCAAATTAAAAAGCATCAGAACATTATTGCTATCTATTTCAATAATATTCTGATGCCATATAAACCTTAATTATTTTGCATATGATATTTTCCAAGAAATTCTCTTGTTCGTTGATTGGTTGATGCAAAAAGTTCTTCCGGCGTCGTTTCTTCCACAATTACACCTTTATCCATAAAAATCATACGGTCAGACACATCTTTTGCAAAATTCATTTCATGGGTAACAATTACCATGGTCATTTTTTCTTTTGCAAGATCTGTGATAACCTTTAAAATTTCTCCGGTAAGCTCCGGGTCTAATGCAGATGTCGGCTCATCAAAAAAAAGAATCTTTGGCTTCATTGCCAATGCTCTTGCAATAGATACTCGCTGCTGCTGTCCGCCGGATAGCTGACATGGATAATAATTTGCTCTATCGCTTAATCCCATTTTTTCCAACAATACTTCTGCTTCCTTACGAACCTCATTTTTATCTCTCTTTTGTACAGAAATCGGAGCATCCATAATATTTTTGATTACAGAATAATGAGGAAACAGGTTAAAATTCTGAAATACCAGTCCAAACTGTCTCTCAATTTTCTTCAAATCCGCATTTGGAGCATATACCGCGTGGTTTCCATCACTTTTTGCTGCCGCTTCTCCCAGATAATATAAATCACCATCATCTAAGGTTTCCAAAAGTGTAGCACAACGCAAAAGTGTGGATTTTCCCGAACCTGAAGGTCCGATAATAGAAACTACCTCGCCTTCTTTTACAGATAAATTAATATCCTTTAATACTTCTACTCCATCAAAGCTTTTTTTCACATGATTCATTTCCAATAACTTCATTGCGGCTTCCTCCTAATTATAATAACTCAGTTTCTTTTCCCAGTGTTCCATCAGTGCAGCTACAATAAAATTAAATACATAATAGAAAATCGCTGCTGCTACAAAAGGAATCATACTCTTCTGGGAAGCTGCAATTGCTTTGGCAATCGTAAACATTTCTGCATAAGCAATGGAAAAAGCCAATGAGGTATCTTTTACCAGCGTAATCACTTCATTGGTAACAGATGGCAGAATCCGCTTAATTACCTGTGGCAGGATAATTTTAAAGAAAGTCTGCGCTTTTGTATATCCTAATACCTTAGCAGCCTCATATTGTCCCTTTGGCATAGACTCTATTCCACCACGATAGATTTCTGCAAAATATGCCGCATAATTTATGGAAAAAGCAATAATTACTGCATATGCACGATATGCAGAAGAAATATTGATACCAAATATGTAATATGGACCAAAATATACTACTAAAAGCTGTAACATCAATGGTGTTCCACGCATTATAGAAATATAAACCTTCGTAAGGGTACGAAGTACGATATTTTTAGACATTCTTCCAAAGGAAATCAAAAGTCCAAGCGGCAGTGAAAATACTAAAGTCAGCACAAAAATCATCACCGTTGTAACCATTCCACCGGAAAGCTGCTGCATCATAACCTGTAAACTCATATTTTTTTATCTCCAACCTGTATATTGCATACTCAATTATTTCAAAGTACAAACATCGTATCCAAAGTATTTTTCGGAAATCTCAGCAAAAGTTCCATCCTCTACCATTTCCATTAAGGTACTCTGTACTTCATCACGCAATTCTTCATTGCCTTTTAAGAAACCAACGCCATACTGTTCGGATGAAATCGTTTCCTCTAAAATAATATACTGATCTTCTTTGCCCTCTAACTGGAATTTTGCCACACCAATATCAATAGCAATGGCATCTACCGCACCGGATTCTAAATCCATAAATGCTGTATTATATTCACCAACCTGCAAAAATTCTGCAAAAGATGCTAAAAGCTCTGCATTTTCTTCACTTTCTAATGCAGACTGCGCAGAAGATTCCTTCTGAACTTCTACAATTTTTCCTTCTAAATCTGCTAATGCAGTAATTCCTGAATCTACCTTTGTAACAACTACCTGAGAGTTATCCATATAAGAATCTGTCCATGTATACTGATCTTCGCGACCGTTCATAGTGAATCCGTTCCAGATACAATCAATTGTACCTGCTTCTAATTCCATATCCTTTGCATCCCAGTCAATTGGCTGAAGAACTACTTCTTTGCCCATGCGTTCTCCACATTCAGTTGCCATTTCAATATCAAAGCCTGTAAATTCACCATCATCCCCTACATAGCCAAATGGCGGGAAATTCTGGTCAAAACCAACGATAAATGTATCATCGCTTTTTGCACCTCCACAGGCAGCCATAGAAACTGTCATTCCTACTAATAATAATGTTGCAAGTAATTTTTTCATAATATTTTCCTCCTTGTTTATCTATGGTAATATGCTATCGCTTTACCATACTAAAACCTTTGTAACCATACTTATATAGGTTATCACGGGATTTGTATTGTGTCAATTTCAATGAATTAAATTTTACAAATTTGTTATTGACTTTTCCACTTTACCATGATACTATATTAGCACTTTGGATGGATTTTTTCGGAGTCTTTCCAAGCAATTATCAGGACCACTCTTATGAGTCAAGGCCATACGGACAGCCGGGTCCACTGCCGATTGGCAACTTTGGTTGCCTTATTGATTGAGTTGCTTACGCATCCGAATGAAACTGCCAGTGTCAGCTTCTATCGGTTAAAAGCTCAAATTTTATAAGTTGGTTACTTCATAACCGAATTGTGCTATGCACAGACTTGTGAAACGGTCAATAAGAGTAGTAAAAGTGATTGCTATATAGACTCTGATCATCCCGGATCCTATACCGAATACTATTTTGTATGTGAATCTATTGAACTAATTCTATTAAAGATTCCGATACTTTATCTTGGTAAAGAGATAACGCAGGTTGTGTTTATGCACATGCCTGCTTTTTTTATTTGACAGAAACAGACTTCGCAGCAATGCTCATAAACAAATGACTATGTAAGGAGAATCATCATGAACAAAACTATCTCTACCCCACTCGATCAAAATCGTGCTCCCATTCATGAAGCCCTAGAACGATTCAGACAAAACCGCATTGTCCCTTTTGATGTTCCCGGTCACAAACGCGGCCGCGGAAATCCTGAATTAACAGAATTTTTAGGTCAGCAATGTGTTTCTGTGGATGTGAACAGTATGAAACCCTTAGATAACCTTTGTCATCCGGTTTCTGTTATCCGTGAAGCGGAGCAATTAGCCGCAGAAGCCTTTGGTGCTGCCCATGCATTTCTAATGGTTGGAGGAACTACCAGCGCAGTCCAGAGCATGGTATTGACTGTATGCAAACGAGGGGATGAGATTATTCTGCCACGAAATGTTCATCGAAGCGTAATCAATGCATTGGTTTTGTGCGGTGCTATTCCCGTTTATGTAAATCCAGAGGTAGACCACCGCTTAGGTATCTCTCTTGGCATGAAGCTTGAACAGGTAGAACGAGCAATAAAAGAGCATCCGAAAGCGGTTGCTGTTCTTGTAAATAACCCTACCTATTACGGTATCTGCTCAGATTTAAAAGGAATTGTTAAGCTTGCCCATGAACACGGTATGCTTTGTCTGGCGGATGAAGCTCATGGAACACATTTTTATTTTGGAAAAGACTTGCCTATATCTGCTATGGCGGCTGGTGCAGACATGGCATCCGTATCCATGCACAAAAGCGGCGGAAGTCTTACACAATCCAGCTTCCTTTTGGCAGGTCCAAATATCAATGAGGGACATGTCAGACAGATTATTAATCTGACACAAACGACATCCGGCAGTTATCTTTTGATGAGCAGTCTTGATATTTCCCGCCGCAATCTCGCACTTCGGGGAGAAAAAATCTTTGAGCAGGTTCGAAAAATTGCCGAATATGCCAGAGAAGAAATTAATTCTATCGGCGGCTATTATGCCTTTGGACCAGAGCTTATTAATAAGGATTCCATTTTTGATTTTGATCCGGTCAAATTGAGTATACATACTTTGGATATTGGTCTTGCCGGCATCGAAATATATGATTTGCTTCGGGATGACTATGATATCCAGATAGAATTTGGAGATTTAGGTAATATTCTTGCTTATCTATCCATTGGTGACCGCATTCAGGAAGTAGAACGATTAGTAAGTGCTTTAGCAGAAATTCGCAGACGGTTTCAACGGGACAAAACAGGCTTACTTACACAGGAATATATTGCTCCGCAGGTTATTGCCAGTCCACAGGAGGCCTTTTACGCGAAAAAAATCAGCCTGCCGATTATGGAAACAGAAGGCATGGTCTGCAGTGAATTTGTCATGTGCTATCCTCCGGGAATTCCTATTCTTGCCCCGGGAGAAAAAATCACTGCCGACATTTTAAAATACATTCAATATGCAAAGGAAAAGGGGTGCAGCATGACAGGCCCTGAAGACCCGGAAATTAAACACTTAAATGTGCTTACAACTTAAAGGAGGAAGCTATGGACTTATGGTTTAGTGAAAAACATACACCCGATGTAAAGTTAAGCATCCGCATTGAAAAACAGCTATTTTCCCAAAAAAGTGACTATCAACGCATTGATGTATTTGAAAGTCGGGAATTTGGCAGAATCTTATCCTTAGATGGTAATATCATGCTGACAGAACGGGATGAATTTATCTATAACGAAATGATCGTTCATGTACCTATGGCAGTACACCAAAACATTCAGCATGTTTTGGTTATCGGTGCAGGCGATGGCGGTGTCGTAAAAGAACTGACCCGTTATCAGCAGATTAAGCATATCGACCTTGTAGAAATGGACCCTATGGTTGTAGAAGCCTGTCGGCAATATCTTCCAGGCAATGCGTGCCAGCTAGACGATATCCGCGTACAGATTCACTTTGAAAATGCATTAAAATTTATCCGTTACTGCGAAGAAACCTATGACCTGATTATTGTAGACTCCAATGACCCCTATGGTCCTTCTGAAGGCTTATTTACCAAAGAATTTTACGGGAACTGTTATAAGGCTTTAAAAGAAGACGGTATCATGGTAAATCAGCAGGGAAGTCCTTTTTACAAACAGGATGCAGAAGCCATGCAGCGCAGTCATAAACGAATTGTAAATACATTTCCTATCAGTCGCGTATATCAGGCACATATTCCTACCTATGCTGCCGGATACTGGCTTTTTGGATTTGCCAGTAAAAAATATCATCCTATCGATGATTTAGATGCAAACGCATGGAATGACAGACATTTGCGCACAAAATATTATACTACCCGTTTGCACAAAGGAGCTTTTTATCTTCCGGCATTTTTGGAAGAAATGCTCTGTGAAGTGGAAAACTAACTAAAGGAGGCTTATTATGCTCGCAAAGAATATAGAAACATTTATCGGCTGCGATGCCGAATATGATGAAGCTGATTTAGTCCTTTTTGGCGCTCCCTATGACAGCACTACCAGTTATCGTCCGGGAACGCGATATGGCTCTTCTGCTATTAGACATGAAAGCTTTGGACTAGAAACCTATAGTCCATATCAGGATGAGGATTTATCTGATTATAAAATCTTTGACAGCGGTGATTTAGAACTATGCTTCGGTTCACCGGAAGCTGCTCTTATGGATATTGAAAATAGAACAAATATCATTTTGCAGGACAAAAAATTTCCACTTTTAATTGGTGGTGAGCATTTAGTCACTCTAGGAGCTTTTCGGGCAGCTTTAAAGAAATATCCAAATTTACATATCATTCATTTTGATGCCCATACAGATTTGCGTGACGATTACCTTGGCGCAAAATTAAGCCATGCATGTGTCATCCGAAGATGTCATGATTTTATTGGAGATGGCAAAATTCACCAGTTTTGTATCCGAAGCGGAGAACGGGAAGAATTTCAATTTGCAAATGCCCATACCGATTTGCATAAATTTAATTTTGCCGGTTTAACTGAAACGATAAAACAGCTTGGCGATGTACCTGTGTATTTTACGATTGATTTAGATTGTCTTGACCCTTCTGCTTTTCCCGGAACCGGAACACCGGAAGCCGGAGGCGTCAGCTTTATGGAACTTTTAGATGCTATAGAAACCGTATGTAAATGCAATGTTATTGCTGCTGATGTCAATGAATTAAGCCCTATGCTAGATAGCAGCGGAGCAAGTACTGCCCTAGCCTGTAAAATAGTCAGAGAGCTTATACTTAGTATATTAAAAAATAAAAAGGAGTGTTTATAAAATGAGTAGAGTTTTAATTATCGGCTGCGGTGGTGTGGCTTCCGTAGCTATTCAGAAATGTTGTCAGGTAAGTGAGGTTTTTACAGAAATCTGTATTGCAAGCCGTACCAAATCCAAATGTGATGCTTTAGCCGCAAAATTAGAAGGCAATACTTCCACAAAAATCACTACTGCACAGGTAGATGCAGACAAAACTGAAGAGGTTATCGCCTTAATCAAGAATTATAAACCAGAGCTTGTCATGAATATTGCTCTTCCTTATCAGGATCTTACCATTATGGATGCATGCCTTGCCTGTGGCATAAATTACATGGATACTGCCAACTATGAACCAGAGGATATTAACGAACCAAATTGGCGCGCCATTTATGACAAACGCTGCAAGGAAGAAGGTTTTTCTGCCTACTTTGATTATTCCTGGCAGTGGGCTTACCGTAAAAAGTTTGAAGATGCCGGGCTTACTGCTCTGCTTGGCTCTGGCTTTGATCCTGGTGTCACTCAGGCATATTGCGCTTATGCACTAAAGCATGAATTTGACCAGATTGATACCATTGACATTTTAGACTGCAACGGCGGTGACCATGGTTATCCGTTTGCTACAAACTTTAACCCTGAAATTAATCTTAGAGAAGTATCTGCGCCGGGCAGCTATTGGGAAAATGGGCATTGGGTAGAGATTCCAGCCATGAGCATAAAAAGAGAATACAATTTTGAAGAAGTGGGACAAAAAGATATGTACCTTCTTCACCATGAAGAAATCGAATCCCTGGCAAAAACCATTCCGGGAGTTAAGCGCATTCGCTTCTTTATGACCTTTGGACAAAGCTACTTAGACCATATGCGCTGTCTGGAAAATGTAGGCATGCTTTCTACTACACCTATTAATTATGAAGGTAAGGAAATCGTACCTATCCAATTTTTGAAAGCACTTTTACCTGATCCTGCTACTTTAGGACCTCGTACGAAAGGAAAAACCAATATTGGCTGTATTTTTACTGGAACAAAGGATGGTAAACCAAAGACCTATTACATCTATAATATTTGTGACCATGAAGAATGTTATAAAGAAGTAGAATCCCAAGCCATCTCCTATACTACCGGTGTTCCGGCTATGTGTGGTGCATTAATGCTTCTTACGGGCAAATGGAATAAAGCCGGTGTATACACTGTGGAAGAATTTGATCCGGATCCATATATTGAAGCACTTGATAAATACGGTCTTCCACATAGAGAAAGCTACTCGCCTGTGCTTGTAGATTAGGAGAAAAATCATGCCGGAAACTAACTATATAAACCTGCCGCCAGATTCCTCTTCTAAGATTTCAAGTACCTGTGCGAATAAATATGCTTTGCTCCATAGCAAGCTTCCTACTCCCTGTTATATCATAGACGAAGCAGCTTTGATAAAAAACTGTACTCTTCTAAAAGAAATACAGGATGAAACTAAATGCAAAATATTACTGGCACAAAAAGCCTTTTCCAACTATGACCTATACCCTGTTATTGCTCCGTATCTTGCAGGTACGGAGGCAAGTGGATTATATGAGGCAAGGCTTGGTGCCAAACATATGTCGGAGAAAGAATGTCATGTATTTTGCGGAGCATACCGTGAAAAGGATTTTGAGGAAATACTAAAATACGCTGATCATATTGTATTTAACAGTCCTTCCCAGCTAAAAAAATTTGGATTTCGTGCAAAAAATGCCGGAAAAGAAATCGGTATTCGCATCAATCCTGAATGTTCCACGCAGGAAGGACACGAAATTTACGACCCCTGTGCTTCTGGCAGTCGCCTTGGCACAACTTATGCACAATGGGAAGAGCATATGACACCAGAACTGATTGCTTTGTTAGATGGCATTCATTTTCATACTTTATGCGAGCAAAATTCCGATGATCTTGAAAAAACTCTATTTGCCGTAGAAGAAAAGTTTGGAACGATTTTACACAAAATGAAATGGCTGAATATGGGCGGCGGACACCATATTACCCGTGCAGATTATGATGTAGAGTTGTTAACGAAATGTATTTTGCATATGCAAAGAACTTATGATTTAGAAATCTATTTAGAGCCGGGAGAAGCAGTTGCATTAAATGCCGGATATTTGTATACACAGGTTTTGGATACCCTAAAAAATGGCGATACCCACATCGCTATTTTAGATATGTCCGCTGCCTGTCATACCCCAGATGTTATTGAAATGCCCTATCGACCACCACTTTTCCAATCTGGAAATCCGAATGAAAAGGCATATACCTACCGTTTTGGTGGACCAACCTGTCTTTCCGGGGATATTATTGGGGATTATAGCTTTGATACGCCTTTAAAAGATGGGGATTATCTTTTGTTTGAAGATATGGCAATCTATTCTATGTGTAAAAATAATACCTTTAATGGAATGCCTCTGCCGGATATTTATGTGCTGCGAAATGATGGTTCTTATGAACTGTTGGCAAGATTCGGATATGAAGACTTTAAATATCGACTTGGAAAAAAACTTTAAATATAGAGGGGTATACAATTTGTTTCCCCCTCTTATATTCTGAGAGTTACCCTGCATAATAATCTGCCTGATTTATCCTTAAAAGTCAACTTTCCACCCACAATATCCAGATACTTACCATATCGTTCCTGATACATACACTTCCATCATCATTATATTCAAATGTTATAATCTGGCTTCTTCATCCATTTCTTTTGCTTCCTGACACCTTCGTGTCAAGTAAAGAGCAACATTTTTCTCCTTTTCAGGAAAGTATTCACGATTACATAAAACCGCAATTAGAAAAGATGGCAACCAGGTATGCATATTGCTTATTGGGTATATGGAAAATAAATATTTTATTATGCCCCTATTTCTTAATATTTGTGGGTATATATCATATACTCCTCTTCCTGATACCCATTTTCAATTTTTATGAATTGACAAATGATGGATTTTGATGATTACATGGGTATTATGCTTACTTTTTCTCATATATACCCAAAACATAAGTCTGAAAACAGCGCCAACAAAAAATATATTTCTCACTAGCTTTGCAATCTCCTATTGACACTTAAAAAAATTCCTTATAATATACCATTAAACATAAAATTAATTCTCACAAGTTACATTCTTTATCATATCAAGTTCTCAAGGAGGTCATCAATTATTTACACACACATGCTTTCAGAGTACCAAAAGCTTGATACTCGAATACAAACCATTAAGAATCAAATAAAGGAATTTCCATCCGGTAATCTCATCTGTGCCCGTAATGGTAAACACTACAAATGGTATCAAAGTACAGAACATAGTAACACATACATACCCAAACAGGATAGGTTGTATGCGGAACAACTTGCACAAAAAAAATATCTGAGTCTTCTACTGGAAGACTTGTTACAAGAAAAAAGAGCTATTAAATACTATTTAAATCATCACTCTGACACTTCAAAAGCTACCTCATTACTAAATAATCCAGAATTCAAAGCATTACTTGCTCCATATTTCACTCCATTGTCTCAAGAATTATCTGACTGGAAGAATTCTTCTTATGAACAAAACCAAAAACATCCTGAACATTTGATTCATAAAAGTATTTCCGGTAATCTGGTTCGTTCCAAATCGGAATCCATCATTGATATGCTTTTATATACGCATAAAATTCCTTTTCGCTATGAATGTGCCCTACACTTGGATGACATCACTCTATTTCCCGATTTTACCATTCGTCATCCCCAAACAGGAGACATATATTACTGGGAACACTTTGGCTTAATGGATAATCCCACTTATTCTCAAAATGCCTATTCCAAATTGCAGCTATATACCTGTCACGGTATCATTCCATCTATCCACTTAATTACAACCTATGAAACAAAGAAACACCCATTAACTGTTGATACAATCATGAAAGTTATTGAGTATTATTTTTTGTAATAAAATTCATTTTATTTAATGGAAATGGGCATATGGAAAATAAGTTTCTTATTATACCCAGACCTTACAGTATTTGTGGGTATATAGAATAGCATTTCTTCCAGATACCCATTTTCAACTTTTGCAGATAGAAAATGTAGAATTTTGACAACCACATGGGTATTAAGCTTACTTTTTTCTGCATATACCCATTAGCTATGACATAAGTCCGGATGGCGACATTCGCCACATAATCCACTCGTAAAAAGGCTACTCACGCAAGCAAGCTTGCATTGTAGCCTTTTACTCCTGTCCTGCATTATTTCGGGTCAACCGCTCCAATGAATTTTACATTATGGACAACATTTTTTAGTCAAAACAAGCGATATGCCACAGAATATTTCACTCTTATAAATATTTATCGAATTCATGACAGAATCGAGTGTTATCTATGCTGAAAATTTCAAATTTCTTCATAAAGTTTCCACTTACATCCATAACGGAATAGAGCATAATACTAGAATCTCCGGAAAACCCAAAACCATCATCGTCTATCCAGTACCAGCCATCCGGTTGAATAAGCCATAACATAAGATACTCATGTTTCTCTAAAGTATAAAATTGAGCTTCGTATCTTACATCTGGGAAAGTACCAACTCTTCTCTTTTCAATCCACCGTTTATCTTCAATGAGCCCAGGGAAATTTCTAATACAGCCATCTTCATCAATCACAGTTTGAATTATTTCCCAGCATTGTTTATCCGTAAAAAATACCGGTAGGTCTTTCAGCTTAAACTGTAAAGGTGCGTGACCAGTTCTTATATATGCAAAACTCCTATTGTGCCTCCCTAATTAATACTTTTTTTATTGTAGCATATATAAGCCAAAAAAGACAGGGACAAATCTACTCTGCCGCTTCCAGCATATTTTCTATAAATATCCCATACCCTCTGGTTGGTTCATTTACAAACACATGTGTAACCGCACCAATAATTTTACCCTTTTGCACCAGAGGACTGCCCGACAGTCACGTGTCAAGTAGGGAGCAACACTTTTTTCAAAAAATTTTAATTTTTTTCATTTCAAGGAGTTAGGCAGTAATTGTATCAGCAAAATTCCAGATGATTTGTACTGCATTACCGGGATATACTCGTATTTCCTTAACAAGTTCCTTCATTAAATAAGTATCAATCTCTGTAATTTGCCCATGCTTATTCAGCTTACTCACTTCATCCTCAACCATAAGATGATTTCGTTTGTCTGCCTTTAACAAAGAAATTTGTTCCTCTATACTTCGGATGTTCTCTGTCAGCAAATCCTTTTTAATTTTTAATTCTTCTTTTTTCGCAAGAAAATCTTCCTTAGAATGTTTCCCTGCATAGTAATCTTCCAATAATTCCATAAGCCTTGAAGCATTTTCATCCAAGTTCCGCTGCTTCTGTTTCAACTCCCAAGATAAACCATCTATTTCTTCCTGCGTTTTATCCTGCTCATTTCTTGAATGTTTCAGTTTTGCATCTGCAAGATTACATTGCAACTGTACCGCTGACAGCAACTTTTCTTTCATCATCGCTTCATTAAGCCGAATATCCTTACATTCTGTTTCCTCAGTATATCTTGCTGTGGCACACAACCAATTCTTATTGGTTGGTCTACCCTTAGACAATTTATTACCACAACAGCCGCATACTAAATATCCCGAAAACACATTTGGAGCTGCTCCCGTTTTTGTCTTTTTGTTAGATTTAATAACACTTCTTGCCTGATAATAGGTTTCTCGTGATACAATCGCTTCATGGGTATCCGGTAAAACAATCTGTTCTTCTTCCGGTATCATCTTCACACGATTACTTCCTATTCTAATGACATGAGATTTAAACGGAACTGTATCTCCTGTATAAATACGGTTAATAAGAATATTTCGTACAGATTCAAAAGTCCAAAAGTCTCTTGTTTTATACTTTCCCCTAACAGAAGCCAAGTACACAGACGGAGTCAAAACCTTTTCTTCATTCATTTTCTGTGCAATCCGGGTTACTGTAACCCCTTGCTTAGCAAGCTGAAATATCCGTCTAACAACAATCGCCGCTTCTTCATCAATCTCAATCGTGTTTTTCTGCTTTCCCTTCTTATAACCATACGGAGCCTGCCCATATACATACTCACCATTTAGCTTTTTCAAATCTACAGCACTTTTAATCTTTCTTGAAATATCCTTACTGTATAAGTCATTTAAAAGATTACGGATAGCTAACTGCAAAGCTGCCGGATCTCCAGATTTAATCTTTGCACTATCATAATTATCATTGATAGAAATAAATCTGACATCATAAGAAGGAAAGACATATTCTAAATAATGCCCCGCTTCCAAATAATTTCTTGCAAATCGGGATAAATCTCTCACAATAATGGTTCGTACCCTTCTCATTGTAACTAATTGAATAATCCTGGTCATCGCAGGTCTATCCATTGAAGTTCCGGAATATCCGTCATCAACAAATTCAGTTAATGTGGTTGGGACATCTGCATTACTTCTTACATATTCCTTAATACAAAGTCTTTGCGAGCTAATACTGCAACTTTCCAATGTATCTCCACTTGCAACATCATCATCTTCCAATGACAATCTAAGATACGATATATCCATTTTTTCAGACAGCATCCGCAAGCACCTCCTCCACATTTTTTATATATTCCTGCAAAGGAGCAAAAGGATCACTAAAGTTGACTTCAACTTTTATAGTATTCTTATCATACACAATAATTTTGTTTATCAATAAGTCCATCAACTTCTTGTCAATGTCACCATCTTTTAGATACCACTGATTTTTTAGCATATCAATCCATTCAATAGCTGATTTTTCAATGTTTTCAAGCTCTTTTGTTGCTCTCTGTGCTTCTTCAAGTTCAACTTGAATTTGACTTATTTGATTTGCTAAACGATTATGAATAAACTCATACTCTGTTTTATCAAGAGTACCTTCCGCCAAATCAATAATCATTCTTTCTTTTTTAGCCTCTAAATGTGTAGCTTTTGCTCTCAGACTGGCTACCAAATCCAAATTCTGCCTCTGATAGCTGACAACTTTTGGTTTCCTCTTAACCTCCTCTAAAAGTGACTCAAAATCCAACGCAGCTTTAAAATGTCCATAAAGACATCTGGATATAGCCGACATAATATCTTCCTGCCGGATATAATGGCTACTACATTGCATCTTTCCCGTATCATGATATTGATTACAGTCAAAGAATATAAATGCCGGATTATTGGATGTCTTTCTGCCAAGACCTTTTCTACCAGACATTCTACTGCCACAGTCTCCACAAAAAACTTTATCACGCAAAACATCTCTCATATCATCTTCTACTTCTTCACGCTTCGTAAAAGTTTCTCTTTTTTTGATTTCCTGCTCATTAACAGCTTTTACTTGTTCAAAAAGTTCCATAGAAATAATAGCATTATGTGCATTTTCAATAATCTGCCATTCGTCCTGACCTCTTCTTGTTTTATTCTGATCCAAACGGTCACGCTTCACTCTGCCGTGTATCCTGCATCCGGTATAAACCAAATCATTGGTTATTTTACGAATCGTACCTCTAATCCAATTTGACTTAGCATACTTTTCATTCTTTGTAATACCCCGTAAGTAGCGGATATTACCGGGGCTCGGTATTTCTTCAGCATTCAGCACTTTAGCCATTTCATTAAAGCTCATACCCGCCGCCCTCATTTCAAATATCCTTCGTACAACAGGTGCCGTTTCTTCATCAATATCAAAAGTAACCTTCTCTGCATTACGAATATATCCATATGGAATACTGCCTGCTGATGGAAGAAACTCGCCATTTCCCATTTTGGCATTGATACTACTACGAATTTTTTTACTATAATCCTTCGCATAGTTATCATTCATAATCATTTTGATAGGAAGAAGTAGGCTGGCTGAGTCAGCATTTGGTTCATTACTATCATAATTATCATTGATACAAATAAGGCGTATCTTCATAGAAGGAAATACCTTTTCCACCAATTCACTTGTCAGAATGTAGTGACGCCCTAAACGAGAAATATCTTTTACCAGAATTGTATCAATCACACCATTGTACAAATCATTCATCATTTCCTCAAATCCCGGTCTTTTATAATTCATTCCGGTGTATCCATTATCAGCATAATACTTTTCAATATGAAGAAATGGAGTATGCAGCACATAGTCATCGGCTATTTTTTTCTGATTTCCAATGGAATTGTTAATTTCATCTTCTCCATCTTCTACGGATAATCTTCGATATACTCCAACTTTATAAATTCGTTGTTTTAAAACTGAATTTTCCTCTGTGACTGACTGATTATATTTACTCTTTCTCGCCATATCAGCTTACCTCCTTCCTTAATTCATTCACATTGTTTACCAATTCCAAAAACTCATTTTTATAATTAAAGGTAATTTGAATCCTTTTATCCTCATAAATATCAATACGGTCAATCAAAGCAACCACTATTTCATGAGACAACTCATCCATATCCTTATATTTTATAAACTGATAAATCCATGAATTAGAGCCCTGTGTATCCTCAATTACCTGTCTACGCTGCTCCTCTAATTCTTTAATGGCAGCTTCACATTCTTTAATTTTCATAACATACTTTTCTTTCATGGAACGATATTCCTCACGGGAAATCAATTCTTCCACATAAGAATCATACAATTTCATAGATGTGTCCTGATGCTTGTCTCTCTCATTCTCTTTTTCTGTAATTAGCAATTCTATCCTTTTGAGTTTTAAAGACATAATTGCTCCCACATCAATCTGATTTGCAAGCTCATCCAATTCCACCATGACATTTATCTGATTTTTAATACTATCAAATACTGCTTTTTCAAGCATTTCCTGCGAAATATTATGGGTAGTACACCCCTGCTTACGCTTATATGCACCACACCAATAATAATGAAAGGTTTTGTTTCCCCTCTTTACATTTCTCCTACACATTGCTCTGCCACAATCTCCACAGAAAACCACTCCGGCTAATGGTTGAACAACCTGTTCGTTAGAAGATATACGAATATCTCTACTTAAAATTTTTTGAACCGTCTGAAACACTTCCGGCTCAATAATTGCTTCGTGGTTATTCTCAACAATAGACCACATATCTCTGCTTAATGTACGAGCCTTCTTAATTTTAAAAGAAGGTGTAGCAGTTTTGCCTTGTGCAAGTTCTCCTATATAAACGGTATTTGCAAGCATTCTGCGAATAGTCACATGATTCCATAAGCTCTCGCCGGCACCTTTAAAGCCGGAAGTATAATTACTTGTCTGTCTTTTATACTCATACGGAGCCATAATTCCATTTTTATTCAAATAGGCTGCAATCCTATCAGGACTGAACCCCTTAATTGTCATTTCAAAGATTCCCTTTACAACCTCTGAGGCACATTCATCAATCACAAGTTTATGTTTATCTTGCGGATCTCTCCTATAACCATAAGAAGCAAAGTTATTGATAAACTCTCCATTGTCACGCTGAATTTTAAACTGTCGTCTTAACTTATAAGAAAGTTCTCGACAATAGTTTTCATTCATAAGGTTCTTAAACGGAATCATCAAGTCATCCCCATAACTGCGATTACTTGTATCAACATCATCATTGATTGCAATAAAACGCACATTCATTTCTGGGAATGTCATTTCAATGTATTTACCTGTTTCGATATACTCTCTGCCCAAACGAGACAAATCCTTTACAATAACACAATCGGCTTCGCCATTTTTAAGAGCTTCAACAACACTCTTAAAGCCCGGTCTGTCATAATTCGTTCCGGTATATCCATCATCATAGGCTTCTTTTACAAGGGTAATATTGGGATTAGCGGATATAAAATCCATGACCAACTTACGCTGGTTTGCGATACTATCACTTTCACTCTTTCGTCTATCTTCTTTGGACAAACGATAATAAGCAATAGCTTTGTAGAATTGTTCATCTATAACTGAATTTCTGTGATACATCAAATCAACCTCCTTAATTTTACATCAGGAAGTTTCTTGATGTTCTATCTTGCGGTGACCAAACCGCTTCATTGAC
>JAGALK010000132.1 GCA_017625255.1 Lachnospiraceae bacterium | reverse complement strand
TTAAAATTTCTGAGGTTGTACAGAATAACTCGGCTACAGCAGAGGAGTCCTCTGCAACCAGTGAAGAGTTGTCTGCACAGGCAACAAGTATGGATGAATTGGTAGCGAAGTTCCAATTAAGAGATTAGTACATATAGTAATAGTAAAATGAGTGGTATTAAATTGATACCACTCATTTATTTATGTAAATGTTTAGTATTTTTTTTTGATTACATTTTCTAATTCACTTTTTAAAGAGTGAATCTTTGCAAGTTTTTGAAAAATTGATAAACCGGAACCGTTTATGGTCTTAGATTCTTCTTGCAGTTGTTCATTTGTCATATTAATAAATTGAGCAGAATATATTGCAAGATATTCTTCATATTCGGGAATAGTTTTGTTCTTTTTAGATTTAGCATTATTAATGAATTTAAACAATTTGGACGCCTTCTTTCTGAAAGATACCTATTTAAAATGCCCCTAAAACGATAATTGAGTGACAATTAGTGTGTGGTTATGCATATTCATAGTAGGGTTTTTGGCAAATTTTATAAACTATAAATATGGGGACATTTTAAAATAGGTTACATAATCATAATACTCCTAAAAAATTAAAAATACAAATTAATTCATGAAAAACTATTTATTAGCTATGAAATACGAATAGTTTGTGCTAAAATTACACTGGGATATGGATTATTTTGTAAGTGAGGTGAAGTGACATGGGAAAAAAGTATTAATCGTAGATGATGCAGCTTTTATGAGAATGATGCTTAAAGATATCTTAACAAAAAATGGATATGAAGTTGTTGGAGAAGCTGAAAACGGAGCCAAGGCAGTGGAAAAGTATAAAGAAGTAACACCAGACCTTGTAACAATGGATATTACTATGCCAGAGATGGATGGTATCTCAGCACTTAAAAATATTCGTAGTATAGATAGTAATGCAAAAGTTGTTATGTGTTCTGCCATGGGTCAGCAAGCAATGGTAATAGAAGCAATCCAAGCGGGAGCAAGGGATTTTATCGTGAAACCATTTCAGGCAGACAGAGTTCTTGAGGCAGTTAAGAAAGTTATAGGTTAATAATAGAAAGGGGAAGGTTAACAATTTTATTAGTTAACTAATAAAAAGGTGTCTAATAAATCTATTAGGCACTTTTATTTTATACTGTTATTATAGAATTAATTGGATAAAGAAATTTGGTGATTAAACGTGATTGAAAATAATTGAAATTTCAGTTTGTCAGTTAGATAAATCTTGCTAATGTAAGTCAAGACATTTTTTAAGTTCACGTCAGACATAATCATAGAAGCGATTGTATGGGCATCAACTTTATCCGTTTTCGTCTTTCTAAGGCTAAGACTTTTTCTGTAAAGATTGGTATGTAACGGATTGATAACAATGGTGGTCAGACCATTATCAAGAAGAAAGCCAAGAAGATTGTAACTATAGTGTCCAGTGGCTTCCAGTCCTACTTTTACTTTAGCTAAATCATCTGATACAGAGTGAATTATTTGAAATAAGGATTCAAAACCTTCACGATTGTTAGCGATGGTAAAAGACTTAAATAATACTTCACCATCAGAATTAGTGATAAAGCAGTCGTGCTTATCTTTGGCAACATCAATTCCAACGTAAATCATAGAAAATCTCCTTTAAAGAAATATTTGATACTGTTTAGAGCCACTGGTACTCTTTGCGATTGTAACCTCGTTCTAAATAAACCGTCATGCGGTATCTAATTGATTAACAAATATACAAAGAGACTGTGGTTGTAGCCTTTCTGAAACCATCAAGTGGTAGGAGAACTAAAACAATCCACAGTATCTCCAACAGTATAGCATACAGACCTTGGAGAGGGCCTATAAACACTACTACTTTATAATACGAGGAGAATTAAAAGAGCGGAAAAAATATATGATAGAGACGCATATTATACCGTATTTTGGGGAAAGAAAAATGTGCGATATTACTCCGGCGGATATTATCCAATGGCAAAATGTTATCCGAGAAAAGGGATATTCTCAGAGTTATTTAAGAATGATTCAAAATCAGATAACAGCATTATTTACCCATGCGCACAATATTTATGGATTGGCAAATAATCCATGTAAAAAAATTAAGAAGATGGGAAAGTCAGATGCGAATAAAATTGAGTTCTGGACAAAGGAGTAGTACGATAAATTTATTTCTACAATCGGACATGATGATAGGTATTTTGCATTGTTTGAAATATTGTTTTGGACAGGTTGTAGAATTGGTGAAGCACTTGCATTGACAAAAGAAGATATTGATTTCAATAGTAATCAGTTACATATTTCCAAGACTTATTATCGTATAAATGGAAAAGATATTATTACAACACCGAAAACGGAACAGTCTGTACGAACTATTGATATACCGGAGTTTTTGAAGGAGGAAATTCAAGAGTATACGAATCGGTTATATGGATATACCAAAAAAGAAAGATTGTTTCCAGTTGTAGCAGAAGCAGTTCAGCATAAAATGAAACGAAATATGGAAAAAGCAGATGTAAAGAAGATAAGGGTACATGATTTGCGACACAGCCATGTGGCGTATTTGATACATCAAGGTGTACAGCCACTAATTATAAAGGAAAGGCTTGGGCATAGGGATATTAAGATAACATTGAATATATACGGACATTTGTATCCGAGTGAGCAGAGAAAGGTGGCGGAAATGCTGAATATGAATAGGTAATATCGTGATTTTGTAAAAAATTATAGTAGAAACAAACTCTATGTGCTATACTAAAAATATCAAAAGACAAATAAAACATTTAGAAAGGGTGAATAATATGGATGCTGTTGCGATTCGTAAACAAGATAATGCATATACTATAGACGATGCCATGAATATACTTTTTTCTAAATTAGATGAAGCCATTGACGATATGGAAAATGGCAGAGTACAGACTATAGAAGATGCATGGAAGGAAATTGATGAAATATAATCTATGAAAGTACAAAAGTATAAAGTTGTTATTGCCAGAAGTGGTAAGCAGGATGTTAAAGATATGAAGAAATACATTCTGGACACATTCAAATATAGAGAGCTTGGAGAAAGTTTCTCAAAGAAAGTAAAAAATGCTGCAATGCAATTAGATGTATTTCCCACCGGATATGACACAACAGGCTTTATGTATCGTGGATATGATATTTATTTAAAGCCTTCGGATACATACCTATTGTTTTACACCGTTGATGAAGCAAAGCATACTGTAACAGTGTTGCGAGTAATGCAGGATGGCATGAACTGGCAGTTTATATTAAAACGCTGGTTAAAAGAGAATGAATAGTTCTGACCTTAAAAAATATAAAAACAGTTACTTTTCAGTAAACTGAGTAGAAAATCCACTATAAAAATCGCACAAATAAAGGGAATATTATTCATTAGAAGTATCCTAGAAAGCGTGAAGGTGGTAGAACAGTAGGTTCAGGTAGAGTTGCAACTATCATCGAGTAATCTTTGATAGTATCTACAAAAGCAGATTTTACAGAGCTTTCCTATTTATAGGAAAACTCTTTTTTTTGTCTGAAAGAACATAAGTGATTTTAACAAATACGCTGCTCTACCTAAAATTATGTTAAAAAATCCTTGACAAATATACTCTTCCCATGTAATATAAAGACAAATAAAATCTGTGCGCAGGGTTTTATGGTACAAATGTAGCGGATTAATACAATGATTTTTGTTATCAAGGAGGGCATTATGGCAAGACAAGACTATATGACGATTGCAGTTCAAAAGAGTACACAGGAGGTATTTCGAAAGTTCGTTGAAATCAAAGGCTTTACAGTAAAAGAGGCATTGTCCGATGTTTTAGAGATGTATATGATAGCTCAGGATGCAGAATTATATCTTGCATTAAAAAAGGACTTCTTAGGTGCAGAAGAGGCAAGAAATATGATTCTTGACAGAAATGAAAAAGTTTCAAAAAATGATTCCTTATTTATGAAATTGGGATACTCGGAAACTAATGATGGACAAAGATTAGGTGGAGAAGGAACAATTCAGGCATATATCAGAAATTGTGAAATGAACGGTTACACATGGTACAGTACAAATAGCTTAAAGAGTGGAATGAACGAGGAAAAAGTAAGAAAGTATAATGCTCTTGCTGAAGCTGGATATTTGAAAATGTATTTTGCCATGAATCAGGATGATATTGATAATGATATTGCATATGTTGCAGATGTAGAAGAGATTGTTTCCTATACACAGCCAACTGCAGCACCTTGTCAGGACTTTGAATACCCAGAAGAATGGACTGGCAGTAAAAACAATATCTGGATTAAAATCAAGAACTTAAAAAAAGAAGAAGTGTTGTCAGCGAAGGATTTTGTAGTTTCTAGTACAGGAAATGAATTAAAAGGAGTAATTCAAAAGGGACAGTACATTTTTGGATACATTTCAAGGAGGTAGCTTAATGACACGAAGACTATTTAGAATAGCGCAAGTTGTATTCAATAGATTTCAGACATCTAGAGCAAGAACCTTAGCAAAGGGATTAAAATATGATGTGCTGTGGAATTCTCTATCCGGGAGGGAGCATCAGATAATCGGCAAATTGATTGCAAGATATCATAATTACTTTGCTGCAAACTGTCCCATAGCCATAAGATTAAATTATAGCTATACCGACGATTATGGAAATGGTATATACAAATAAACTAACATGGAGGAAAAGAAATGGATAACATCATTATAATAGGGATACTTGTAGTTCTCGTGGTTGTCGGTATACGATATACGATGAAGCATTTTAAAGGCGAAGGCGGCTGTTGTGGAGGAAGAGCACCTATTCAAGAGCAGAACAAAACGCTTGAGAATGTCATAGGGCAAAAAACAGTGCTTATAGAAGGTATGACCTGCGACCATTGCAAAAATTGGGTAGAAAAGAGAATTAATGAAATTGATGGTGCTGCGGCAAAAGTAAATTTAAAAAAGAAAGAAGCAACTGTATCCTTAGAAAAGGAAGTAAGTGACGAACAGATTCGTGCTGCAGTTGAAAAAGCAGGTTACAAAGTAGTAGAAATACGATAAGAAAAGTTAGAAAAACAGGGTTTTCCGAAAAATGGAGAATCCTGTTTTTTCTATAGGTGATAATTGGTCGTACAGGTAAAAAATGGTATAATTTTTTGTTAGAAAAGAAGAATTTTTGCGTTTTATTATATATAGAGATCACAAATAGGAAATGGGGGCTGAGGTATGAAGGATAATGAAATTATTGATTTATATTGGAATAGAGATGAACAGGCGATTACAGAATCTCAGAATGCGTATGGTGCATATTGCTTTTCTATTGCAGACAATATATTGCGTGACTATGAAGACGCGGAAGAATGTGTAAATGATACATGGTTTCGCACATGGAATCTGATACCACCGCAAAAACCGACTTACTTAGCTTTGTTTTTGGGGAAAATTACAAGAAATCTTTCCTTTGACCGATGGAGAAAAAAACATGCAAAAAAGCGGATAAAAGGGGAGATGCAGACCGTATTGGATGAGTTGGCAGAGTGTATTCCATCAGCGTTAGATGTGGAGCAGGAGATTATGACGAAAGAATTAGGCAGTATCATAAATCGTTTTTTAGGAACATTAAAGGAAAGGGACAGAGAGATTTTCCTGCGCAGATATTTTTATGTAGAAAGTGTTTCGGTGATTGCTATGCACTATGATTTCAAAGAAAGTTATGTATTAGTTATACTATCAAGGGTACGCAAAAATCTAGAAAAGGTCTTAAGGAAAGAGGGGTATCGGTTATGAGTAAAATAACAGCAGAGCAGCTTTTTGAAGCAATTGGAGAAGTAAAGGAAGAGTATTTAAAAGAAGCAGAGGACAAAAAGTCTAAAAATACCGGATTAAAGGGTTTTAATTTTATTAGAAAATGGAAGGCGGCAGCTATGATGGCAGCTTGTCTGGCAGTTTTAGTAATAGGGATAAAAGGAATGCAGGGTATAAGAGAAAGTGTTCCACCGGCTGAATGCTGTTTTGGAAGTATTATTGGTGAAATTGTGGGTGATACATATTATTGTGTGGTAAATGATAAAGGATTATATGCATACCATATATCGGATGGAAAATTAGAAAAAGCAGTAGAGAATATAAGCTACGGAGAGTATGTGGTAAATACATATGGAATTTATTATTTTAAGGATAAAAAGGTATATAGGAAGGATGCTAAAACAGGAGAAACCAAAGAAATATTTTCGGCAGGACCAATAGCAGATATAAGAGTCTATTTGTCAGCAATGGAAAATACGGAGGATGTTTTGTTTGAAGTGTATAATTATACCACAGAAACTATATATGAAAAAGTTATAGATGGATGTACAGGAGCAGATATAACCGAACAATATCCTAGTGTACATGCAGAAAAGTTTTCGTTTGAAGAAGATGAACGCCAGAATGAGTTGAAAAATTACAATATAGGGGATAGACAGTTCCGTTATGAAGTCGTATATACATTAGAGGAAGATGGTATATGGCGCAGCACAGAATTATTCTATGAAAAAAAGGATAATCATTGGCTGCTGTTGACACCGGAGACTGAAGCCGGAGAGAAGTATTATTCCTATGTGGAGTATATGGATGAAAATAAAATGATTGTGGAATATGAGCTTTATGGAAGTCAGAAAGTACTCTATACAGCCGATGGCAGAGATATTATACTTCCGGGTGAAATTGGTTACAATTCCATAGATGCTGTTGTGGGAGATTATATTTTGTATGGAGTAGATAGTGAAGATGGTGATTGTAAACCAATGGTATACGATACAGTTACAAAAGAGAGCTGGCAATTAGAATGCTACGCAGATATGTCCTGTAAAGAAATGTGTACAAAAAAACAGCAGAGCTATTTATACAATTATACATCGGATGGCAACTATGTATTTAGTTGCGCACCATGGGAAACAAAACATGCGCTTTGGAAAATGAATTATGATGAAAATGGCAGACCAATATCTGTATCCTTGTTGAAAATAGTTGATATAAAATAGTTGTTTTATTATAAATATTCAAATTGCGAATAGCATATTGTCAGAATTTTTGTTATAATGAGCAGAAGATGGTTAGTAAATTGGTTTTGGAGAACGAAATTATGAAAAAGGGGAAATGATAATGGGATTCGATGAGCAAATGAAAAAAGACACACGAATAGAAAATTATCTGCATGTGCTGGAAATTTTAAGTCAAAGTACGGATGATTATCTTTTCCTTTGGGATATCGACAGGGATGAAAATTGGTTTTTCGGTGCGGTAGATATAGAATATGCTTTAAGAGATAAAGGAAAGCCGACCAATACAACAGCCGAAATGGAGGAAATTATATATCCCGCGGATTTAGATTTACTCCATGAAGATTTGCAGGAGATTGCCAAGGGTACAAAAATGATACATAATATGAATTACCGTTGGGTAAATCGTCAGGGAGAAGCGGTATGGATTAGCTGCAGAGGAAAAGTGATTCTGGATGCAGAAGGAAAGCCATTTGTTATGATTGGCAGAGTGTCCGATACAGCTCTTAGGTATTTATACAATCCGCTGACAAGATTATATAATAAGACAAAAATGTTGTCTGACATTCAGGAAAATATGCTTGTGGATGAGGGTGGATATTTTATGCTTGTGGATGTGGATGATTTAGGGGATATTAATCTGAAGCATGGAAGAAAATACGGGGATGAAATATTGAAATCTTTGGCAAAAGCCTTAGAAGAGATTGTACAATCACAGAAGATTTATCATATTGAGCATAATTGTTTTGCGGTTTATCTGGATGCAGAAACAGAGCAGGAGGTTTGTACAGTATATAATAGTATACAAGCTATACTAGCAGAGAAATGTACGATTTCCGCAGGTGTTGTACCTAATAACAACGATATGTTCAAGGAGAAGAATTATCTTTATGACTGTGCAGATCAGACATTAAGAAAAGCTAAAAATAATGGAAAAAGTACAATTGCCTTTTTCTCAGAAACAGACCTAAAGCAGAAGATTTCTGCAATGGAGCTCTTAGGAGAAATACAAGAGAGTGTGAAAAATGGCTGCGAGGGTTTTTATCTATGCTATCAGCCACAGGTAAAGGCCGGCAATTACAGACTTTATGCAGCGGAGGCTTTGCTTAGGTATAATTCAAAGACTAGGGGCAGAGTTTTTCCGGATGCGTTTATCCCATTGTTAGAAGAGTCAAAGCTTATCATGCCGGTGGGCAGATGGGTATTAGAGACTGCTTTAATGCAGTGCAGGTATTGGCGTGAATCCTGTCCGACATTCCGCATTAGCGTCAATTTTTCAACGATTCAGCTTCGGGAGAAGGATATTGATCAGAAGGTATTAGAGATTTTAGAAAAAGCTGATTTACCGGGAAATGCGCTGACAATTGAAATCACAGAATCCATTCAAATGCAGGAATTACAGTATTTTAGTAATATATTCAAGGTTTGGCGGGCAGCAGGTATTGAAATCTCTCTGGATGATTTTGGTACAGGCTATGCCAATATGGGTTATCTGAAGCAGTTAGAAGTGGATGAAATCAAGATTGACCGTATGTTTGTAAAGGGAATTAGGGAAGCGACCTATAATTACAAGCTTGTAAATAATATCATTGATTTTGCAAAAATGAATACTCTGCGTATCTGCTGTGAGGGTGTAGAGGATGTAAGTGAGCTGGCGGTATTAGAAGGACTTTCACCGAATCTTTTGCAGGGATATCTTTTTGACAAGCCATGTGAAAAAGAGGATTTTGAACGGTTCTATATCAATAAAGAATCTATGGAATACCAAGAGCATATGGATTTTGTACAGGAATTGTATCAATACAAAGAAAAAATGCGAGTAATCTATTTTGATGCAAAGGATATTTTGCGAAATACGGATGTAGGACTTTGGCTTATCCGTATCCATGAGAAGGAACAGCGATTTGAGATGCATGCGGATGATACAATGGAACGGATTATGGCAGTGGATAAGAAGTACACACCAGAAGAATGCTACAACTTCTGGCATGACAGGATTAAGCAAGACTATGTAGAGTATGTACACAAAAATGTGAATCGAATGATAGAAGCAGGTAAGGTTGTGCAGCTGCAGTATCCATGGATACATCCGGGCTTAGGAGAGGTTATTGTCAGATGTAGTGGAAGGAGAGTTGAAGATTCCGACGGAATGATTACTCTAGAGGGATATCATCGGATAATAAGTGATATCGAAGAAACATCTATTTTATAAAGCTTGAAAAAGCACCACTTTTGAGGTTATAAGCAAAGGGCGGTGCTTTTGATTTGAAGGAATACAAAAAGGTGAGGGAATATGGATTTTTTAAAAGATAAAGTAAAAAAGAAACAGTTTTTATTTAGTTATTGTGTATTTGTTATTAATGGTATGTTAGCCTTGTCTGTGGGTTCGCTATTGCCTTTTATACGGGATGCTAAGGGCTTAGACTACGCGTTTTGCGGAATTATCGTCAGTTTGCATTCCGTAGGCAATTTGATTTCGAGTTTTACAGCAGGGGTATTGCCGGTATTTATCGGCAGAAAAAAGAGTATATTGACCTTTAATGCTTTTTTTGCACTTGCATATGTATTGATAGTATTTTCGGGTAATAAGTGGGCAATTGCGCTTGCCTTTGTATTGACCGGATTAGCCAGAGGAGCTACCAGTAATTTCTGCAATACGGTTATTAATAATTTAGCGCCGGGAAAGGCAGGGGTTATCAATGGCTTACATGCCATGTTTTCTATAGGTGCTTTTAGTTTTCCGATATTATTGACTTTACTGACAGCCACAAATGCAGGGAACTGGATATATGCCTGCTACTTTATGCTTGCAATGGGTATTTTAAGCTGGCTTTTGTATTTTATGATTCCGTTAGATTGTGATAAGGTCGAGAGAAAACAGGGTGGCGCAAGTGATTTTGGATTTTTTAAAGAACCGCTGTTTTTGATGTGTACTGCCACAATGTTTTTCTATCTTTGCGCAGAGCAGGGCGTTATTGGTTGGATGGTTACCTATTTTCAGGATACAGGACTTATGCCGGAGTGGTTCTCCCAGATTTCTGCCAGTGTACTTTGGATTATGATATTAGCAGGAAGACTGACGACCGCATGGCTTTCTGCCAGAGTAAAAAAAGAACGGCTGCTGTTGGTGATGGGACTGGGAATCGTGTTATTTTTCTTCCTTTTAATAACCAGTACAAGCGGAGCATTGATTGTTCTTGGTGTCATTGGTTTTGGCTATAGTATGGCGGGAATCTATCCGACAACGGTAGCTATTTCAGGATGGATTAGCAAAAAATATCCGCTGGCATGGAGTTTTCAGTTGACCTTTGCAAGCTTAGGCTCTATATTGATGCCTTCCATTATTGGAAAAATAGCAGAGTCCGCAGGTATTTTTTATGGGATGAGTTCTATTGTGGCGGTCGTACTGATTGATTTGGCATTCATTATTATTTTGAATTTGTATTCTGGGAAAATGTGTACAGAAGGATAAGGGATTATTAGTTTACAGTGCTGCAAATCCGTAGTACAATAATAAAATGGAGAGTTATATTTGCAAAAGAGG
Organism: Lachnospiraceae bacterium; assembly: GCA_017625255.1. GTDB lineage: Bacteria > Bacillota > Clostridia > Lachnospirales > Lachnospiraceae > Roseburia_B. The sequence goes on along the minus strand of JAGALK010000132.1, from coordinate 27,931 downwards.
GACGGGGAATGTTATGAGGGAAAGAATAAAAGTCCCCAAAGTACATAGACTGATATTTTTGCTGGCAGCTACAGGTATAGCGTTGGCTTTTTCGTACTGCCTTTATGCAAATTCTATTTATCCGGATAGTGTGGATACAGATACCTTTGGTCATTTATTTAAGAGTAATTATTTGTACCATTCGTTAAAAAAAGGGACATTGTATCCAATCTATACGGAATATTGGTACAATGGCATGGAATTATTCCGCTATTGGCCGCCGCTTTCGTATTATGCTTTGTCATTTATGCAGTTTTTTACGGATGGGGATGTGTTGACTGCATTTTATCTCTTTGCGGGGGCGGCATATTTGTTGAATATGACGGGATGGCTTTTTCTTGGAAAAAGCGAAAATCGATTGGGGATGGCTTTTCTGGCAGGAAATTTATATTTTTTCTGTCCGGATAATATCAGAATTTTCATGGCAGAGGGAAATGTGCCAAGAATCTTTATCACTTCTTTGTTGCCCTTTGCTTTCTATTGTGTCTGGGAATGTCTGCATTATAAAAATTGGAAGAAGCTTGTTGGTCTGGCAGTTGTGACGGTGTTGATTACATTTTCACACTATATGATAGCTGCGATGACGGGTATTTCTATTTTTATTTTCTGCGCTGTATACAGCATTATAAATCGAGAATGGAAAGGTATTGTATGTATTACCATAGATTTAGTCTGTGCCTATTTGACCTCCGGAATTATGTTGATTCCGGGGCTTACAGGAGGTGGACTGACATCACAAAATTCAGAGGCTTCTATTGCTACCATTAATCAGTGGGCGCAGGAAGCAGTAAAATCTCTAAATCCTTTTTTTAGAAGTGGTGAGGGATATGTAAGAAGCTTTTATTTTGGGCTGGTTATTTTTGTGATTGTATTGCTTGGTGTAATTGCTGCAAATAAAAAGACGGGAGCGGGATTTATCACAACGCTTGTGATTTTTATTTCTACAACCACATCTGCATCGGCTGTAGTAAGACTGCTGCCGATGAGTCAGGTATTCTGGATGCAGCGATTTGTGCCGATGGCGATGTGTATTTTCTTTTTTACATTGATATTATGGAAAGCATTAAAGCGGCCGGCTGTAGTATTGTTTACGCTGGCAATGCTTTTAGATGGTGTGATGACCTTTTCTATGCTGGCAGAGGTTAGAGAGGAACCCGTAGCAGAGCTTGTAGAAAAGGATATGAGTCAGTATCTGTTAGAAGAGGCTGTCGAGATTACGGAAAATCGCTTGGGGATTTTAGATAATAGTACATGGGGCGCTGTGCCAAGCTGGTATCTTAGCAAAAATATGGATCAAAGCAGTATACCCTATAGCTTTGGATGGGCATATCAGGGTGCACAGACCTTGAATAATATTGTAAGCATTAATGAGGCTGCTGAGGGTGGATTTTATGCCTATGTATTTGATCGACTCTTAGAGCTTGGAGATGATACGGTTCTTGTGGATAAAAGTCTTGTGGATGAAGATTGTGTGGAAAAAATGCATCAGATGGCTGAAAGCATGGGATATACCCTTTACAAAGAAAACCACAAAGTCTGGCTGTATCATTTGAAGGAAGCAAAAGGAAAATTTGGTGTAGTAAAGAAGTATCAGAATCTTGCCATTGGGGAGCACGCGCAGGTCATTGGTTATTTGTATCCACAGTTTGGATATGCCGATAATAGCTGCTTGGATGAATATTCATTGGAGGAATTACTTTCTTATGAAAAAATATATTTATCCGGTTTCACCTATAAAAATAAAGAAGCAGCAGAAAAGCTTTTATTAGAGCTTGCCGATTGTGGGGTAAAGATTTATATAGATATGCAGCATATTCCGGAAAATAAATTGACCGGGAAATCCGAATTTTTGGATGTATATGCCCAGTATGTGGCTTTTACAGAGAAATTTCCTGTGCTTTCAACGCATAATGGGTCACAGTTTAAGCTGGATTTTAAGGAAGCCGATTATGATGCATGGAATACGGTATATGTTTCCGGTGTATCGGAACGGATAAGGGATGCGTATTATGATGATGTTACTCGTCTGACTTATGTAGCAAAGGATGGAAATCCAAATATTACATTTCTGGGATTTAATCTGGTGCATTATTATCATGTGAGCAGACTTCCGGAGCTTTTGACTTTCTTGAATGAGATTTTTGAGGAAGAGCCGGGGCAGGTAGTAGAAAGTGAGCTTGTACCAATAGAGGTTAGCTATGAAGCGGATAAGGTAACTGTTATATCTCAAGCGGATAAGGTGATTACAGGAATTGCAGCATTAGATTGTTTTGTGCCAACGGCAAAAGAAGATTTGAATATACAAAGTAATCTGTTGGTGGTTAATCGTGGAACTACTGTTTATGCAGTGGAATATACAGACTTTAAATTGGGTGCTATGGTGTCTGTAATCGGACTTGTGGGCTGTTGTTTGTTTTGGATTTTTATATGGGTATTTCAGGGAGGTAGAAATGAAACGAATAGGAATGGTGCTTCTGAGTGTTTTGCTGATGACAATGCCGCTGCAGGTAAAGGCAAAAGATAGTATTGTACTAACAGAGGGAAATGTCAATACAAGAGTAAGTATTCCGGATGTTACCGGAATGACAGAAAGTGAAGCGATAAAAGCACTTAGCGAAGTGACATTGCCCAATCAAGCTGAGCTAGAGATTATAAAATCCTATGCATATTCCTCGGTTTCTGCAGATGTAGTATATGAACAGTCTTTGGTAGGTGAAGTAGAGAAAGAAGATGCGAAATCTATACATATTTCCATAAGCATGGGAGAAGAACCAAAAGCACCGCTTATGCTGATAAATGAGTCTGTAGGCAGTATGAGTACCTTTGGTTTGGCAAGATATTTAGATACAGGCACAGATACTTCCGGTTCGCAGTTTGGTATTGACTGGGACAGCCTTCCCTGTTCTTATGAATATAACTGGGATAATTCTATGATGTGTTGGGATTATGGAGTATGGATTAACGGTGTTTGCTATAAGACACCACGAGGCGAGTATAGTACGGATGTACGACACAAGGTGCAGGTATATTGTGATGGAACTTATCTATATACCCGTATTGTTTTTGCCAGAGATTTCTGGTCAACTGCCAATGGAGACAACTATCGATATTTTTTTGATGATAAGGAGGCGGTTTTTCAGTTTGTAGGACCGAAAGGAAATTCATTAACCAATGAATCAAAAACAATGGCGGTTGGCACAACGCAGGTTGGTATACAGCATTCAATGGGAACGATGTCCAGTGAATATGTCAATGGAGCAATGGCATATCTTACGAAATTTGAAAGTGGTATAAATGCCATATTAGAAGCTAAAATTCCATTGTCGGAGATTGTAAGTCAAAATCCGGGTATTGACATGGATACTGTAGGAGCTATTCAATTTCAGTCACCGAATATTATGTATCGAAAAGTTACAGTATCCGGTGCAGATACACTTCCTTTTGTGACTGCGGGGGTTCTTTTTATAGCTGTTCCGGGAAGTGCTTTGCTGTTAAGGAAGTATCATAAAAAGAGGAAAAGGAATGAACAGACGGTATAAGTGGAGGTTTCATTTTAATGCCATGCACAATATCACACCGGAAACGGAAGCGGGGAAGCATACACATTCGTTTTTGGTGATTCTGTACATGGAAGTTACACAGTTGGATTTAGAGAAGCAAAATACCTGTGAGAAGGCATTAAAAGAGTATTTAAACCAGTATAATGGAAAGTATCTTAATGAAATGGAGAAGTTTTTAGGAAAAATTCCAACACTGGAAATCATTTGTGAAACGCTCTATGAGGATACAAAACAGATTGCCGCAGTACATGGTATGGAGCAGGTAAAGATGGAGGTTGGAGACAGTCCAATAGCTTTATTTGGTCTGGGAAAGGAACAGATTATATCAGCTGAGGCATTTGAAAAATATAAGCAGCAGTTAGATATGACATACGGGGAAGGACAGGGTAAAGAAAAATGAATTTGATGATGCTTGTCCTATTTATGGTTATCTGGATATATGCAATCAATGTATTTCGCAGAAAGAATCAGAATTTCTTCTATTTCTTTGGAGGAAGTGTGGGAATGTTCATTTTTTTATTTGCAATTTTTGAACCCATACTGACAGCTCCTCTGGCAAAGCTGGTGTGCTATCTTACTGGCATTGTAGGGCGGCTTTCTGGTATATTTTCTGCTTTTGCCAGCTATGGCATTTTATTTATTGAAGAAAGTGAAGGCGGTCCTGTTTCTTTATATGTAGATTTTGAATGTGCAGGATTGGTAGAGATTTTGGTGTTTTTATCTTTGCTTACCTTTTTTCAGGCATATAAATGGCATGAGAAAATTGTGGTAGGTATTTTGGGAGTTTTAGGCATTGCTGCGGCAAATATTTTGCGGTTGAGCATTATTTGTACGATGATTCATTTTATGGGAAATGAAATATATTATCTTGCACATACAATTGTAGGACGATTGGTGTTTTATTTGTTTACAATTATTCTTTATTTTTATGTATTTACCAGAAGACAGATTAAGATTCAGCGTGTAGGAGAGTTTGCATACAATGACAAAACTGACTAGCATTATCTGTTATTGGGCAGCATGGATTATTATACCATTGTTGGTGGAAATTATCCCCAATATTGTCTATTCCTTTGTTTTAGTGTGGAAAAAGCTTTTTTTGATTCATCACGAAAAGGATTTATCTGAATATAAGCCGGTAATCACATTGATTATTCCTGTGTATAATTCGCAGGCAACCTTGTATCGTTGTATTCAGTCCATAAGTGAATCCACATATCCTGCGGATTGTATAGAGATATTATTGGTGGATAATGGTTCTAAGGATGACAGCATCAAGATATTTCAGCAGGCGCAATTGGATTTTCCAAAGCTTGGTATGTGGTGGATGTATTCTAGACAGGGAAAGTCCAAAGCACTCAATAAAGCAATTTTTAACAGTAACGGAAAGTATATTATTAATATTGATAGTGATGGAATATTACATAAGGATGCACTTACGAATATGGTAAGGCGATTTGAAAATTATCCGAATATAGACTGCATGACAGGAGCTATATTAATAGAACCGGATTTGATTGAAAAAACCCAAAGCTTCTGGCTGCGCCAGTTTCAAAAAATGGAGTTTTTAGAGTATACCCATGCTTTTTTGGCAGGACGAAATTTCGAATCACAGTTTCATAGCCTGTTTACTTTATCCGGAGCATTTTCTGCTTTTCGCAAATCCGTATTGTTGAAAACCTTTTTGTATAATACGAATACCATTTGTGAGGATGCGCATTTGGCATTTCAGATTCGGGATGTATTAAAAAAGAAGGTTTTGTTTTGTCATGATGCGTTATTTATGGTTGATCCGATAGAGAGTGTAAATAAATTTTATACCCAAAGACAGCGGTGGCAGATTGGCGAGCTTGAGGTCAGCAATATGTTTATGAAACAAAAATTAAAAAGACCGATTTGGAGTTATATTAAAAATCCAAGTATGCGTGTATTGATTCAGGATCATACCTTTGCTTTTCCACGGCTGATTTGGTATTTTGCGCTGATTGCATTAGGATGTGTAAATTACAATTTCTTTCAGGTGATTGTTGCATCTGCTCTTATTTATATTATGTATGTACTGGGTGCATTTTTGTATTATTGTAATGTACTGACTTTTTTACAGCCGTTTAAGGATATTCAAAAGTATTATGGCAGAAAAATCGGTTATGTTGTACTATTGCCTCTTTACAATATGTTTGCATTTTTTATTCGGTTTGCCGGAATTATTAATTCGATTAAACGAAAGAGTTCGTGGAAGACAAAATCCTTTACCGAGGAAATGCATGAGGTAACAGAAACCTTGAGTGAAGATTTTGAGATATTGTTTAGGCTGCGGGCTTTTGTAAAAGCCTTGTTAGAAGAACCGGAGGAAAAGGAATGTTATACAGACAATACAAATACAAATTCTACCTGAATATGAATCATTCCGTAGAAATTGAGGGAAAGCAGGGGGCAATTCATTCTCATACATGGGAAATAGCCATGGGAATAGCAGTGGAACAGAATGAATTTGTTCGTTTTTCCGATGTGGAAAAATATATAGATATGCTTTTAGGAAAATATCAGGACAAGTATTTAAATAGTGTAGAACCATTTAATGTGATTAATCCCATTTTAGAAAATGTATGTGATTATTTATTTGAATTTTTGACAAAAGAGCTCTGGAAAAAGGGGTGGATTCTCTTGGCGGTAGAGATGAGTGAAACCCCTTCCAGAGTCTATCAGGTCAGTGGATTTAATCCAAATGAGGATTATACTTTTACTTTAATATAATGTGTTTTAAGGGCTGTGATAAGCAGCCCTGTTATTATGCAAAGAAAACTGATGGCAGAGATAAGCTCAGCAATACGCCAATAAAGCGGTTCTTCAAAATATACAGAAACCTTGCCCTCAAAATTTGCTGGTACTTCTAACCGGATAACATTATTAGTGCCCTTAGAAAGATTAAGCTTCATGTCATTAGAAACAGCAGTATAGCCTTTGTAGTATAACAGTGGAAGTTCTACATAACTGTTTTTATTCGGATTGGTTATGTGCAGCCAGATATTTGTTCCGTTTTTTTGAAAGCTTTGTATTTCTACGCCATCTGAAGGCATAGGGGTTGTTTGGGTAAGAAGATAAATATCTGTATCTGTAGGAAGGTATTCTTCTGAACCTAAAGCCATGCTGTTTAAATCTACGGCTTCATAAGGGCGGTACACAGTTCCGCGGTTTAGAAGGTCGTAATAAAACCATGAGGTTGAAATTACAAAAAAGCACAGAATAGTTCCCAATGCACAGACATACATCTCTTTTGAAAGCTGTTTTTTTGCCAACTGTAATGCGAAGGCAGTCACAATCACAAGAAACAGTGTTGCGATGGTGAGGAATCGCCATGGAAATTGCAGGTTATAAATAAGCTTTTTAAGTACTTCGCCCAAGTTTGCTATTGCGTTCCATGGGAACAAATTGGTTGCCATATAAAGTGCAAGTACGGATAACAGGGCAGAAAACATGGCGAATTTAGACAGCGTAGAGCTGTTTGGGGCAGATGTATCCGCAGGTGTTTTACAAAATCTTAGATAGAAAAATAATAGTAAGCCAAGGAGCAGGGTAAAACCTACACCTAAAGGCATTTCACCAGCCATCTCATAAGCATTTGAACTGCCGACACCGTTTTGAAAAACAGGAAACAACTGGGCAGGATAAGCACCGGAAGCTTGAATCGGTGTACTGTTCCAATCTGGTGAGTTCATAACAAAATCACCGCCAAAATAGCTTAGAAAAGGGACAAGGAACCCTAAATTTATCAAGACTGTAGTAAATGCAGCCAGAGAAAGTGTCAAAAATACACGAATATGGCAGGTTTTTCCTATCATAATCAGACAGACAAGGAGAATAAAAATAGCCACCATTTCGCAGCTAAGTACATGTGATTGTACAATGCCTGTCAGCCCAAGGGCAATGGGAATGGCGTGTTTCCAATAGCCCTTTTTCTTGTAATCTTCTGTAAAAACCAGATAGAATCCGTACAAAACAAGCGGCAGAAAGGTAAGCGCAGTGTATTCTCCTACGGAATGTCTTAAGTACACATTGCTTAAGCGATAAGGTGCTAATGTATACAAAAGGCATGCAATCAAACCGGCATGGTTACTGTTGAATATCTTTTTGAAGCATTTCCACGCAATCAGTACAGTAGCAAGATTGATAGCGGCAATATATGCTTTATAGGATTCCTGTAGGGAAAATCCTGCAATTCGCAAAAGTGCCGGAAAATACAGTAGTGCATCACCATAGAAAACACCTGCTGCATAACCATAGCCATTTGCCCAGAATGGGTGGATTTTTACGGGAAAGGTTCCCTGACTTAATCCTTGTGCAATACCTTCGATTCGAATCATATGAAAGGGTAAATCGTGCCCTGAAGTCAGATAATCTACAAATAAAGGATAGCAAGAGGCAAGTGTAATCAATGTCAGGAATAGGATATTTTTTCTAGTGGCTGTGTTTGCGACATAAAAATAGAAAATTAAGAGTGCAAACAGACAGCCGGCTAAAGTAATAAGTATATTTCGAATATAAAAATACGGCGTTTTAGTAAGCGTCATTTTCTCGATGCGTAAAGCACCTGTTCCACAATACTCTGTGATAAGCTCAAAATCTTCGATTCCCTGCGTGAGAACAGCAGAAAATGTAACAGAATTTTTATCTGCAGGAAGAGATACTCTGTAGGGGGTCTTAAGCTGTGAATAGGACAGATTGTTAGAATGTATGTAACAGGTATTATCATTCGTATCTGTCTGATAATACAAGGTTATTAAGTAGGTGCCCTTGGAAGTTTTTATATAAGGGCCATAGGTAAATGTACCAGGAGTGACCGTATAATTAACAGAATCTATATAGTGGGAGTTGTCAATAAATTCCCCTTGTCTGGAAGAAAAATTTTCTGCGGTAAGCTCTATGGGTTTGCCGTTTTCATAGTTTTGACAATAACGGTTTATGGCATAGGTTACGAATAAAAGCTCAATAACAAGTAGAAATATCAGATATTTTTTAGGGGATTTTTTTATCATAATGTACTCCTTATCGTAAGTTTCATGAGTTGCCTTGTATACAAGTATTATAAAATACTGCCTATAAAAAGGAAAGTTATAATTCTTAAATATCTTTAATTATGGTATGGAAAAATCAATAAAAATGGAATATAATAAATGTGATTGTTTTGAACGAAAGGAGAATAGGTATGTCAAATATGCCAGCAAAAGAAGTATTAGAGCGCGTATATGGTGAAAGCGTAAAAAGTGGAGAGAGATTCGCGCACATTTCTAAATGTTTCGCAGAAACCTTTGGAGAGGCAGAAGTAGAGTTCTTTACATCACCAGGTAGAACTGAAATGGTTGGAAACCACACAGATCATAACGGTGGAAAAATCGTAGCAGCAAGTATTAGTTTAGATACCATCGGTGCAGCAGCACCAAACGGAACAGGTACGATTCGTATTTTAAGTGAAGGTTATGATAAGATTGAAGTAGAAATTGCAAAAGCTTCTTCTGTAGAGAAAAAATCAGGAACGAAAGCCTTAATCGCAGGTATGGTAGAAGCTATTGGTAAGTTTGGATATAAAGTAGAAGGTTTTGATGCATACATGACAACAGAAGTTATTGCAGCAGCAGGCGTAAGCTCTTCTGCATCTTTTGAAATGATGTTCTGTGCGATTGTAAATGCATTATTTAATGACAATCAGATTGCTCTTGGTGATTGTGCAAGAATCGGACAGTACGCTGAGAATAACTTCTGGATGAAATCCTCCGGTCTTATGGATCAGATGGCTTGTGCAGCAGGTGGAGCAATCCTCTTAGATTTCGCAAATGATATCAAATGCGACAAAATCGATGCATCCTTTGATAAATTAGGCTATGACATGGTAATTGTAAATACCGGAAAAGGTCATGGAGATTTAAGTGATGAGTATTCCGCAGTTCCAAGAGAAATGTTTGATGTGGCAAAAGCTCTTGGTGTAAACAGACTGTGCGAAAGCTCTTTAGAGAAATTCTTAGAAGAGCTTCCAAGAATTGAAAAGGAATTAAACAATGACCGTGCTATTATGCGTGCATTACATTTCTTTACAGAAAACAGCCGTGTAGAAACAGCAGCAGAAGCACTGGAAAAAGGTGATGGTGCAACAGTTCTTCGTATGCTTACAGAGTCTGGAAATTCTTCTTGGAAATGGTTACAGAACTGTATGTCTAAATCCAATGAAAAAGACCAGAAGGTGGCTCTTACATTAGCACTTACAGAGTTATATTTAAAAGATTTAGGCGATGGTGCATGCCGTGTACATGGTGGTGGATTCGCAGGTGTTATCCTTGCAGTTGTACCAAAGGCTAAGACAGACGATTATGTAGAATACATAGCAAAATATGTTGGAAGAGATAATGTATATCCAATGCAGATTCGTCAGACTGGCGCAGTTAGTTTAGGAAAATAGTATATAAGTGTATAAAAAAGATGCTTTGCAGTTGTGATTGCGAAGCATCTTTTTTGCATGGAAAATAATGCATTACATAATTTTAATTTGGAATTTTCTTATCCATATGCAGAATATGTGTTGTCAGCCAATTTAACAGGAAGGAAATTAAATCCTCTAAATATTCCTGCTGGTTATCATCCAATTCATCCAGATTAATACTTGCAAGCTTATCAATAAAAGTAGTATGAGCAGCCTTTTGTTCATTTAATCCGGTATAACCGATGCTTTCCATATACGCCTCTTCATCCTGAAAATGTACTTCTGTATATTCCTTTAAATCCGAAAGAATTCGCATAATTTCATCATATTTATCATGCAAAAGCTCTGCATGAATGACATCATTGGCATCTTTAATAATCTCAAATAGCCGTTTATGTTCTGTATCTACAATTTCAATGCCGGTAAGATATTTAGAAGTAAAAGCAAACGGAGATTCAAATTTTCCAATCAAAGTATCACTTCCAATAATATGACGGAATAGCCATCGGGAAAGATAGTCTAACATACTTTTTAACGCTGGTTTTACACGAGTATTGTCAAGATATCCGATATTGATGGTATTTATATAGGCAATAAAATCTGCATGTTCCTGCTTTTGGCTTTCCAATTCCGGGTCGCCAATTTTCTTCATATAGGCCTCTTCATGGGCAAAATGGGTATTTGCATATTCCTTTAACTGATGTAAAAGCGTTTGTGCTGTCAGACGAAGATCTGCATCCTCAGAGGCAAGCAAATCGTAAGCCTGATTGATTAAAGAAAATAAATGTTCATGTTCCTGATCGATTTCTGTTACGCCAATACGGCAGTCATCTGTAAACTGGTACATAAAATTCCCTCCACTTTTGTAGATAATTAGTAGCTATTCAGAGTATTGTTCCTGCTTTTATCAAAATTGCCCTGACTTTGAATAGTCATTGCTATTATAGCATGTATTTTCTAAAAGGAATAGTGAACAGAAAATCAAAGTTTATTTTTATTCTGCATTTGTCTCAATTACATACTTATAAAGGGAACGGGCCTCCATTGCATTTTGGTCTGTTTCTTTAATGGATTCATGGTCTCCTTCTCCAATATAGAAATAAAGAGTAGAAGTGTCTGCATCTTTGACAGAGTAGGTGACGAGAATTCCTTTTTGGTCTTTGGTCTCCACAGATTCCTGATATTCGAATGCCTTTCCATTTGCATCAAAAAGTGAAGGACCATAATTTCCAAAAAGTTCAAGCTCTACATACTCATCAATCTCTTCATCCGTCATGCTAATACCTTCCTCGGCGGCATATTCCCGCTTGGCGGCAAGGAGTTCTTCTTTTGTTTTATAAAGAGGAGGAAGAAGGTATTCTATTTTAATTTCATAAGGTGTAATAATGACATTTCTAATGCCAAAACCATTTTCATTGCTGTCATCGAAGGTACAGATAGTTAGGTTTTCGCTGTCTACGGTAAAAGGAATGTCTGGAATCTTCCAGTCACCGCAGAGATAGGATACACCCGGTACCATATCCGGACTGTCTGGTGCACCATAATACATACCCATAATGTCAAGGTCAAGGGTACAGTTTTCTCCCGGTGCAAGAAGAGCATCATTGAGATTTATTTTTAATATCCCCTCTAAGGTGTTGTCGGAAATTTGTGTACCCTCAATACAACTGTTGCCAAGAAATATCTCAGAATCATTTTTGGCATGAAGGGTAGCTGAACTTGCCATAATAAAAATCATATGCGCACTTGTTTTTCCAAAGCGTTCTGTGGCTGTTTCATAAATATGACCAAACCCATTATCTGCAATTACAGTCATTCCAAGATAGATGGAAGAACCGTCACAGTAGATTTCATTTACCGTAAAGGTATAGTTTGCATCATGTACTGTATAGGCAGTGGATTTAGCTTCTGTCGTGTTCATTTCTTCTGTATCAGATACTTCTGTATCAGAAGCCTCTGTTTCCGGAATTTCTGTGGATAATGCCTCTGCTTTTTCTGAGTAATTTCCCGGAAAACTGATTTTTTGCTCATTTTGCATAAAAATATGTCCGATAAATGGAATCTGGGATGCTAAGATTGGATTGGAAAATCCCCAGATAAAAAATGTACCAATAAGCACAACCATAGAAGCAGCAACAGCAAGGCTCTTTTTCATTACACGGCGTCTGTGTATAAATTTTGCTCTGTTTAATCCGACAGCAACAGCACTGTCTAAACGGTCAGAAACCGGAATTTCATCAATTCTACGCTTCATATAAGTAATCCTCCTTTAAATAATCTCGTAATACCTTCTTTGCATGATGGAGATTAGCTTTTATCGTTCCCTCCGGCATACAAAGAATTTCAGAAATTTCACTGATTTTTAATTCGTTATAATATTTCAAAACAATAATGGATTTATATTTTTCCGGTAAAGAATCAATGGCATTATATAAATCCATTTTCTCCTCCGCTCCAATAGGTGCAGGTGCATCTGACGGAATATTTTCCAAAAGCTCCCAATCGCTGGTTTCATGATATCTTCGGAAATGATCATGTACGGTATTAAGCAGTACACGAATCAGCCATGTTTTGAAATACGCAGGCTCTCGTAATTTATGTACATGCTCATAGCCCTTTGCAATAGTATCTGAAACGATGTCAAGGGCATCGTCCTCATTTTTGGTATGCATATAAGCAATACGATATAACTCATTCTGATATAACCGTATAAGCTCCCCATAGGCATGCATATTTCCGCGAATAGCTTTTTTTGCCAGTTTTTCTTCGGTCAATTTTCTCTCCTCCTAAGTTTAATTTCATTATTTTACAGCACTGTAAATAGTTTGTACACTTATTAGACGAGCGTATGTCGAAAAAGGTTGCAAAAAAATCTTAACACTCTTGATTAAAATGCATTTTCCGTGTAAATTATTTGATTAGAGAACGAGAAAAGGAGTGTTTGTACAAGCGATGAAATGGAAAATTGAAAAAAAATATCTTACAATAGCAGTTATGGCATTAGTGGTCATATTAATAGCGCTTGTTTTTAACAATTTGTTGGAGCAGGGGTCTAAATATGATGGAATCAGAAGTACATTAAGCGGTACATTTCTTCCGATTATCGGAGGGTTTATTTTGGCATATCTGCTAAATCCTATTATGAACTGTACAGAGAGATATCTGTTTACACCTTTGGCAAAAGTAATATTTACCAAAAAGAACAAAGAGCAAAAGCAAAAGAAATTTTCTCGTGCGTTAGGTGTAATTACCACTATAGCAATATTTATGGCAGTATTGATTGGCGGCTTATGTCTGGTAATTCCACAGCTATACACCTCGATTTCAAAGATTATCGCAGAAGCTCCTGCCTATTATGTGGAAATGGAGCAGTGGATTGTAACCTTTTTGGAAGATAATAAAGAAGTAAGTAAATATGTATTAGGTCTGTTAGACAGTGGTTATATAAAATTGACAGAATATGTAAATACTGTAATCATTCCAAACATTAATGAAATCGTAAAAGGAATAACGACCGGTATCATTGGCGGTGTAAAATCTGCATTTAATGTGTTATTAGCCATTATTATTTCCGTTTATGTATTGTTTGAAAAAGAGAAGCTTATTTCCTATGGAAAGAAATTTACCTATTCCTATCTGGATAGAAAACAGGCAAATATGCTCCTTACAGGAGTCAGATATGTGGATACTGTATTCGGAGGATTTATTAATGGTAAAATTATGGATTCTTTTATTATTGGACTTCTTTGTTATGTTTTCATGATAATATTCGGATTTGAATATGTAGTACTAATTAGTATTATTGTCGGAGTAACCAATATAATTCCGTATTTTGGTCCGTTTATTGGTGCAGTGCCTAGCGTTTTACTTTTACTGATGGCAGATCCAAAGCAGGGATTGATGTTTGCTGTATTTATTTTAATTTTGCAGCAGTTAGATGGAAATGTAATTGGACCATTAATTTTGGGTGACAGATTAAAGCTTTCGAGTATGTGGATTTTAATTGCTATTCTTATTGGCGGAGGTTTGTTTGGAGTCCTTGGTATGATATTAGGAGCGCCTACATTGGCCTGCATTGCTGCAATTCTTGGACATGATACAAGAAGGCGATTAAAGAAAAAGGAACTTCCTTTAGAGAGCAGAGACTATTTGAATATAAAATCTGTAGATGAAAATATGAAAATAAAAGAATTAAATGATACGGAAGAAGCATAGGTTAAAGAAATGTCCCAGACAGTTTGTCTGGGATATTTTTTTAAAAAAAGGAGATAAAAAAGAAATATGTCGAAAAAGGTTGCAAAAAAACTGCTAAGACACTTGAATTTCAAATTTAATAGGTGTAAATTAAGTCCTTAGGAGGATGAGTGATATGTATATAGTATTCTTATTATTATGGATTCTTTTAAATGGACAATTCACTTGGGAAATCTTTTTCTTTGGAATTGTCATCGCAGGTGCGATGTACGCATTTATCTGCAAGTTTCTGGATTATTCTATTGAAACGGATATCCTAATCGTACGAAAGCTGCCTTATATTCTGCTATATATTCTGGTATTAATCTGGGAAATTATCAAAGCAAATGTAGGAGCTATTCAGTTGGCATTAAGCTATCGGCGAGAAATTGATCCGGTCATCGTAAAATTCAAAACAGATTTAAAAACGGATGTTGCCAAGGTTGTACTGGCTAATTCTATTACATTGACACCGGGAACTATTACCGTAGCAATGGAAGACGATGAATTGATTGTGCATGCACTGGATGTGGATTTGGTTAAGGGTATTGATGACAGTGTCTTTGTGCATATGCTTCGTAAGATGGAAGCAATGGACAGAGAAGTAAAAAAGAAACGGAGGAAATCACATGAGTAGTGGAATTCCAGCTTTAGAGCAGGCATACCATGGTTTTTTTGTGGTGTTGCTGGTGATTCTTGCAGTATTGTTTTTTATGTGTCTGATTCGTGCAGTGGTTGGGCCTAGAATGGCGGATCGAATTGTTGCAGTTAATATGTTGGGTACAATGGTCATAGTAGCAATTGCGACAATTGCTGTAATGTTAAAAGAAGGATATTTAGTAGATATTTGTCTGATTTATGCTATGATTAGTTTTTTGGCAGTTATTATTTTGACAAAGGTGTATATGGGTGTATACACAGAGAGAAAGAAAAAGGAGGAAAAATTACATGCCCGCAATAGAATGGATTAGATTTGGACTGGTTGTTTTTTTTATTCTCTTTGGTTTGTCCATTTTCTTTCTGGAGATTTTTGGAGTATATCGATTTAAATTTGTCCTAAATCGTATGCAGATTGCAGCGACAGGTGATACCCTTGGGATTGGACTTTGTCTGGTGGGACTTATGATTGCAAATGGTTGGAATGCAGCAACAGCAAAAATGGCATTAGTAATTGTATTTTTGTGGTGTGCATCTCCGGTTTCTTCCCATGTTATTGCTCGCTTGGAATATACAACGGATGAAACATTAATGGAAAATTGTCGTATAGTAACAATAGAAGAGGCAGAGGCGGAAGGAGAAACAGAGAATGGAGATATTTAATGTAATTTTATTGGCATTTTTAGTGATTTGTGCTGTTTCAGTCAGCTTTTCAAAAAATTTGCTGAATTCTGTTTTGATTTTTATGTCATATAGCCTGATTATGTCTATCATCTGGATGCTTTTGGAATCTCCGGATCTTGCAATTACAGAAGCGGCTGTAGGAGCTGGTGTTACAAGTATATTGTTCTTTGTAACACTGAAAAAAATTCATGCATTACAGAGCGAACAACAGGAGGAGGAAAGATTCGATGAGCAAAATTAGAAAACAGAGTGAATACGAAAAAACCTTTGCCTATCGTTTCTTTCGTTGGTTAGGCGGAGAAAAGGATATTTTTGTAGGCAATATGGAAATGCAGCCACAAAAAGAATATGTAGAAGAAGAAGCTACGATTGAAGAGAGAATGAAAGACAGACAGCAGGCTATGGCAGAAGTATATGATGGAAGTCACAACATGGAGCTGCGCTTCTTTAAGATTTTATATAAAATATTCAGCGTTGTTTTTTGTATTGCAATTATGGCGGTATTGATACTTACAGTTTCTTATCTTCCGGAAGTAGGAGATCCCAATAGGCCAACTAGCAATATTGTAACGGAAACATATATCTCAGATGGTTTGGGTGATACAGGAGCTGTAAATATTGTAACGGGTATGATTTTGTCTTACCGTGCATTTGATACATTTGGTGAAACAAATGTATTATTTATTGCGACTTGCTGTGTAATGATTATGCTTATGGTGGATGAAGATAAAATTAAGAAAAATAAAGATTCTAATGACCGTGGATTTGAACCGAAAAATGATGTGATTTTGCAGGTAATAGCGAAATTTTTGGTGCCTATTGTATTTCTTTTTGGTATTTATATTATTTTAAACGGACACCTTTCACCTGGTGGCGGATTTTCCGGAGGTGCTATGATTGGCGCAGGTATGATTCTTTATGTGGCAGCGTTTGGTTTTGACAAGACCGAGAAATTCTTTAATGAGCATGTATATAAAGTTATCAAGGTTACTGCATTGCTATGTTATGGTTGTATCGTGACTTATTATTTTCTCACAGGTGCGAATGGTTTAGAATGTTTGATTCTATTAGGTGAGCCGGGAAAAATCTTAAGTGGTGGGATTACATTGCCAATTAATATTTTTGTAGGTTCTGAAGTAGCATGTACGATGTACGCTTTTTATGCATTGTTCCGAAGAGGAGGGCTCTAAGATGGGAAATAATCTGTTAGCGAATTATGCGGAAGTAGTAGCAGTTCTTTTATTTTGTATCGGATTTACAAATCTGTTGCTGCAAAAAAATATGATTAAGAAAATTATCGGTTTAAATATTATGGATACAGCAATCTATTTGTTTCTTGCAGAAAAGGGATATATAGATGGTCGTATTGCGCCTATTGTTGTAAATGGCGATTTAAATCCTCAAACCTATATCAATCCTGTACCAAGTGGACTGGTATTGACAGGAATTGTAGTATCTGTATCTGTTACGGCATTAATGTTGTCTTTGACTATTCGACTTTACCGCAGATATCATACACTGGATTTAGATGAAATTACCACAAGATTAAAGAAGGAAGGAAGATAAATGGACATTATAAGAAATTTTCCCTGCCTTTCGATTTTGCTGTCTATGTTTACTGCAATTATCTGTTCAGCATTGAAGGGTAAAGGGGCAAGACGCTTAAGCACCATTTTGGTTATGGTGGTAGGTATTTTATCAATATGTACATTGTATCTGACCGGAGCAACAGGACAGAGTTATGTATATGTGATGGGACATTTTCCAGCACCATTTGGTAATGAAATCCGTTTTGGGACTTTAGAAGCCGGAATGGCATTGTTTTTTTGTATTATCATGCTGCTTTCCTTGGCAGGAGGTCGCAAGAAGATAAAAATGGAGATTGATCCGCATAAAGAAAATCTCTATTACATTATGGTAGATTTATTGTTGAGTTCTTTGCTTGCGCTTGTATATACCAATGACTTGTTTACAGCATATGTATTTGTGGAGATAAATACAATTGCAGCTTGTGGTCTGATTATGATTAGTGAGCATGGCCGTACTATTGAAGCAGCAACTCGATATATGATTATGAGTTTGTTGGGATCAGGTCTTTTCCTGATTGGAATTTGTTTGCTCTATGATATGACAGGTCATCTGTTAATGAGTAATATTCATGAGAGTATTCAGATGATTGTGAATGATGGAATGTATACAATACCTCTTCTGGTAACGATAGCATTGATTGTAGTAGGGTTGGCAATTAAAAGTGCGTTGTTTCCGTTTCATTCATGGTTGCCGGATGCATATGGATATTCAACCGTATCCTCAGCAGCAATGTTGTCAAGTCTGGTGTCTAAGGGATATATATTCTTATTGATCAAGCTGATTTATCGTGTCATTGGTTTTGATACATTCTTGGACAGTAAGATTATTAATGTACTTTATATCTTTGGTCTTGCCGGAATGATTATGGGCTCTGTAAATGCGATTAAAGAAAATGATATCCGAAGAATGATTTCTTTTTCGTCGGTAGCGCAGATTGGTTATATTTACATGGGATTTGGTCTCGGAACGACAGCAGCTATGGTAGCATCTGTTTTTCATATTTTATCTCACGCTGCAACAAAATCCTTATTATTTGTATCTGCCGTTGGATTGACGGATGTATCCGGTGGCAAAAAGAGGTTTGAAGAACTGACAGGCGCAGCATATCGCAATAAAATTGCAGGTGTAGCATTTACTGTAGGGGCACTTTCTATGGTCGGAATACCTGTATTTTCGGGATTTGTCAGTAAGCTTTTATTTGCTCAAGCAGCAATACAGAGTCACGATAAGCTGTTGCCTACATTGATTGTGCTTGCGATTAGTACAGTATTGAATGCAATTTACTTTATGAAAACAGTAATCCGTATTTATACACCATCTCATGGCAAATATGATTCTGTAGCTATGAAGGAAAAACCACTATATGCAATTACATTAGTGTGTTTTATTGTATTGAATGTTGTTCTTGGTATGTGTTCAGAGCCTATTACAGGTTGGATTATAAAAGGATTATCCCTGTTTGCATAGGAGGAGAGGAAGATGGATCATATTATACTGCTGCCGGTAGCTTTGCCGATTTTAGCAGGAATCGTATTGTTGTTAAAAAAGGAATATGAAAAAAGAAAATCCCTGCTTCTTTATGTGGGAATTGTTCTGGTGGTTACCGGATTATTGGCATTCTATGGAATTTTAACAGCAAATAAAGGTGTGACTTTATTTTACATAACAGAAACGCTGCCGATTTATTTTAAGGCAGATATGATAGGAAAGTTTTTTGCATCTGTTGTTACAGTAGTATGGATTTTAGCAGGATTCTTTTCTTTTGAATATATGAAGCATGAAAAGAATGAAAAACGATATTTTGGTTTTTATCTGATTACTTTTGGTGTACTTTTAGGGTTGGATTTTGCCGGAAATTTAATTACTATGTATTTGTTTTACGAGCTTATGACATTGTTGTCGATGCCATTAGTACTGCATACTCAGAAAAGAGAATCTATTATGGCAGGATTAAAATATCTGTTTTATTCTTTTGCAGGTGCGTATATGGCATTGTTTGGTATATATTTCATATATAAGCATGGTACAACATTAGAGTTTACAGCAGGTGGAGTAATTGAAGCAGCTGTTTTACGGGAAAATAGCGGTCTGTTTTTAGTGGTAACCATATTGATGCTTATTGGTTTTGGTGTAAAAGCAGGTATGTTTCCGATGCATGCATGGCTTCCAACAGCTCACCCGGTAGCACCCGGACCAGCCTCAGCAGTATTGTCAGGTATTATTGTAAAAGGCGGTGTTTTAGCTATTATTCGTGTGGTATATCAGCTGATAGGTGTAGATTTCCTTCGGGGAAGCTGGGTACAGACTGCATGGATGATCTTGACACTAATTACCGTATTTATGGGATCTTTGTTAGCATTTCGTGAACCTGTATTAAAGAAAAGATTGGCATATTCGACAGTCAGCCAGCTTTCTTATATTTTATTTGGTTTATCTGTGATGGAACCACAGGCAATGACAGGAAGTTTACTTCATGTGGCAGCTCATGCATTTATTAAAGTGGCACTATTCCTTTGTGCTTCAGCTATCATTTATCAGACAGGCTGCACAAGAGTCGAGCAATTAAGAGGTATTGGAAAAGGAATGCCGATAACCTTATGGTGCTATACGATTGTATCCTTAGGACTTATAGGTATTCCGCCGACAAGTGGATTCTCTAGCAAATGGCATCTTGCGATGGGTGCATTAAGTGCAGAAATTCCGGTATTTTCATGGCTTGGACCAGTGATATTATTAGTAAGTGCTCTACTAACTGCAGGGTATTTACTTCCGGTAACCATGCAGGGATTTTTTCCGGGAGAAGACTATGATGCTTCTGCATTTAAAAATAAGGAGCCCAAGGCAGTTATGTGGGTTCCATTAGTAGTGTTTGCAGCATTGACAATTATGATTGGTATAATGCCAAACATATTAACGGATATGTTTATGGCATTTGCTGAGACAGTGATGTAAGGAGGGGAATCGATGAATACATGGATGTTGTTTTTGGTGGTACTGGTTCCCTGTATTAGCGGAGCATTAACTCCGGTAATTCCGTGGAAAAAACGAACACATATGATGATCTATCTGGAAACAGTAGTGATTATTAATTCTATTTTAGTGTGGATGATGTTGTTTAATCGTCCAACAGATGCATTTACACTGGTGAATTTTACAGGAAATCTTGCAATTTCATTTCAATTAGATGGTCTTGGAACAATTTTTGCAGGTTTAGTATCTTTTTTGTGGCCGCTTGCAACTTTATATGCATTTGAATATATGACAAAGGAGCATCATGAAAAGGTATTTTTTATGTTCTATACCATTACTTATGGTGTGACACTTGGTATTTCGTTGGCAGATAATATGTTGACAATGTATTGCTTTTATGAACTTTTGACATTAGTTACTGTGCCGCTTGTAATGCATACATTGACAAGAGAAGCAATATTGGCAAGTCGTAAATATTTATACTATTCCATCGGTGGAGCAGCATTTGCTTTTATTGGAATGATTTTTATTATTATTTATGGAATAAATCCAAATTTTGTTTTAGGTGGTGTATTTGATCCGGCAACAGTTGCACTTGGAAAAGATATATTCCTATTGGTTTATGTAATGGCATTTTTCGGCTTTGGTGTAAAAGCAGCAATTTGTCCATTAAACTCATGGCTTCCGCAGGCAGGTGTTGCACCTACGCCGGTAACAGCGCTGCTTCATGCAGTTGCCGTTGTAAAATCTGGTGCATTTGCAACTATGCGTTTAACTTATTATTGTTTTGGAACGGAAATTCTCCGTGGAACATGGGCGCAATATTTGATTATGGCAGTTGTTATATTTACCATTGTATATGGTTGTAGTATGGCGGTAAAAGAGACACATATCAAGAGACGACTGGCATATTCTACTGTAAGTAACTTATCGTATATTTTGTTTGGTGTAGTGATTATGACGCCAGTGGGACTTGTGGGTGCATTAAGTCATATGATATTTCATGCATTTATGAAAATTTGTTCTTTCTTTTGTGCAGGCGCAATTATGCATCAGACAGAAAGGCATTATGTGCATCAGTTAGATGGCTTTGGGAGAAAAATGCCCAAGGTATTTGCTATATTTACAGTTTCTGCGTTAGCACTCATGGGAGTACCGGGACTTTGTGGATTTATCAGTAAATGGAATTTGGCTGAAGCTGCTGTTGAAAGTGGGAATGTACTTGCTTATTTAGGAGTTGGAGCACTTTTGATTTCTGCGCTGCTTACGGCAATCTATATGCTGACAATTGTCATTCGTGCATATTTCCCAGGTTCAGATTTTGATTACGAGTCGATTTCTGATGTAAAAGATCCGAACTGGATGATGATTTTACCATTGGTTGTATTTGTTATTGGAATGGTTGTATTTGGTCTGTATTCAGCACCGATAACGAATCTTTTAACTGCCATTGCACAGGGAAGTTTTTAGGAGGACGCGTTTATGGAAGGATTATTTACAGCATTGGTTTTCTTCCCAATGTTAGGTGCACTTATTGTGTATTTAGCAGACAGGAAAAACGGAACTGTTAGAGATTTTCTTGCGATTGCAGTAGGTGTAATCGAATTTGTATTGATGTGTATGCTTGCCGGTTCTGGTATGGGAAGCGAACTTTATATACCGGAAATCTGTGGTATGGGACTTCACTTTACTTTAGATGGATTCCGTGGCGTATATGGTATAATAGCTGCATTTATGTGGATGATGACATTATTGTTTTCTAAAGAGTATTTAGGTGGTCATCCGCATCACTTAGGAAGATATTATTTTTTCCAATTGATGACTTTAGGCGCAACATTAGGTGTATTTTTATCTGCGGATTTATTTACTACATTTATATTTTTTGAAATAATGTCTTTTACCTCTTATGTATGGGTAGTACAAGAAGAGACACCTGGTGCAATAAAAGCGGCGGAAACCTATTTGGCTGTAGCTGTTATTGGTGGTCTCGTACTTTTGATGGGACTATTTTTACTGCAGCATACATTGGGG
Source organism: Lachnospiraceae bacterium (assembly GCA_017625255.1). Lineage (GTDB taxonomy): Bacteria > Bacillota > Clostridia > Lachnospirales > Lachnospiraceae > Roseburia_B. Next base: position 5,698 of record JAGALK010000132.1, on the reverse strand, counting down.
ACATTGGAAATGTCAGCATTGTTAGATGCGGCAAAAGTATGTGAGGATAAAACGATTCTATATATTGCCGGATGTTGTACATTAGTAGGATTTGGTGCAAAAGCAGGTGCTTTTCCACTGCATATCTGGCTGCCAAAAGCACATCCTGTTGCTCCGGCACCAGCTTCTGCACTATTATCCGGTATTCTGACAAAAGCAGGAGTATTCGGCGTATTAGTTGTCAGCAGTAACATTTTTCTGCATGATGTAAAATGGGGATTATTGCTGTTAATATTAGGATTGTTTACGATGTTTGGTGGAGCACTTTTAGCCGTATTTTCTGTGGATTTAAAAAGAACACTGGCATGCTCTTCAATGTCTCAGATTGGATTTATTTTGATTGGTATTGGTATGCAGGGGATTCTAGGAGAACATAATGCCCTTGCTATTCGAGGAACACTTTTGCACATGGTAAATCATTCGTTAATCAAATTGGTGCTTTTCATGATTGCCGGTGTTGTAGTTATGAATATTCATAAATTGGATTTAAATGAAATTCGTGGGTTTGGCAGGAAGAAACCAGTATTAAAAATCTGTTTTTTATCAGGTGCTCTTGGTATATCAGGTATACCATTATTTAACGGTTATGTCAGCAAAACACTTTTACATGAAAGTATTGTAGAGGGAATTGCACATTATGCGGAGCATGAGGGAGCAGCTATTACAGGATTTTTGCAGGCAAGTGAGTGGATATTTTTGATTTCCGGAGGTATGACCTTAGCCTATATGACAAAGCTTTTTGTAGCTGTATTTGTGGAAGAAAATGCAGATGCAAGTGTGCAGAAGAGTTTTGATGAAAAGAAGAACTATATGACACCGTTAAGTACCTTTGCTATTGCGGCTAGTGCTTTAATCTTACCTGTACTAGGTGTAGTTCCAAGTCTTGTAAGTGATAAAATTGCAGATTTAGGTCATGGCTTTATGCATTTAGAAGGAGAAGTTCATGCGGTAGATTACTTTAGTTCTGTAAATTTAAAGGGTGGCTTGATTTCCATTGTCATTGGTATAGTGTTATATGTGTTGATTCGCAGATTTACCATGACAGACAAAGTCGGTGTGAGAATATACAAGAATTGCTGGCCTAAATGGTGGGATGTGGAAGAATTGTTTTATCGTCCATTGTTGTTAAAAATACTTCCATTTATTGCAAGAGTTCTTTGCAGAATATTGGATAGTCTGGTAGATGGATTTGTATTACTTCTTCGTAAAACTGTATATAAAGACCGTAAGATACCGCATGAATTATCAGAAGGGTCTGAGTTTACACATTTGTTGGGTGTCATGTTAGACTGGTTTAGAGGAATTAAACGCAGAATTTTACATCAACCTATACCAGAGCATGATGTTTCTTATGAACATAAGTTGGCAATGCAGAGAGAAAAGATTATGGAAACCAACATGATTATTTCAAGAAGTTTATCCTTTGGATTATTACTGTTTTATGTAGGGTTGGTTTGTACATTGCTTTATTTATTATATCTTGGTGGAAGAGGTTAAATGACAGGTTATGTATTAGGAATTGCAGTAATTATAATGCTTTGTATTCTTGCTGAAAGGTGTTCCGATAAGTTCGGAATTCCGGCATTGATTCTATTCATGTTTATAGGAATGCTTTTTGGCAGTGACGGCATATTAAAAATTAGTTTTGATGATTTTTCACTGGCAGAAACAGCCTGCTCTATGGCGTTAGTATTTATCATGTTTTATGGTGGATTTAATACAAAATGGAGTGCGGCGAAGCCTGTGTCAGGTAAAGCTATCGCATTATCAACATTAGGCGTAGTTATCACAGCAGGGATAACTACGCTATTGTGCTATATGCTTTTAGGGTTATCTGTACAGGAGAGTTTTCTCATTGGTGCAGTATTGTCCTCAACCGATGCGGCCAGTGTGTTTGCGATTTTAAGAAAGAATAAACTAAACTTAAAAGATGGTACAGCATCCATTTTGGAAGTGGAAAGCGGTAGTAATGATCCAATAGCGTATATGCTGACAATTATTGCCATAAGTATCATAGGCGCTTCCCAGTCGGGAAATATGGCAGTTATGATTATCTTACAGATTGTTGTTGGTATAGTAGTAGGTATTGTAATTGCTATTGCTTCTATGTGGATAAGCACGAAAACAGATATTATATCGGAAGGCTTAGATACAATTTTTATGATTGCCATGGTGCTTATCTGTTTTGGGTTGTCTACTGTTTTAAAGGGCAATGCGTATTTAAGCTTATATTTATATGGAATTATTATTGGTAATAGTAAAATAGATAATAAACAGACCTTGATTCCGTTTTTTGATGGAGTAACCAGTCTGTCACAGATATTAGTATTCTTTTTGATCGGCTTATTGAGTTTTCCACATCAGATGCCTCAGATTATACCGATGGCATTAGCAATTGTGGTAATTTTAACCGTAGTAGCAAGACCGATAGCGGTTATGCTGCTGATGTTGCCCTGTAAATGCAGTATGAGACAATGTATGCTGATTTCATGGGCGGGACTTCGAGGAGCATCGTCCTGTGTTTTTGCCATTATGGCAGTTGCTGCAGGTATTCACATGAAACAGGATTTGTTCCATATTGTATTTATGGTGACATTGTTTTCTGTTGCTATTCAGGGAGGATTATTGCCTTGGATTGCACATAAGCTGCAGATGGTGGATGACAATGCCGATGTAAGAAAGACCTTTAACGATTATCAGGAAGAGACATCTTTGCAGTTGATGCGTATGTTTATACCTCAAGGGCATAGCTGGGCAAATAAAAAAATTAAAGATGTTTCTATGATGCATGGCTCATTAGCTATCATGATTAAAAGGGATAAAGAAACGATTATCACAAAAGGTGATACAGTAATTTTACCGGAGGATACACTGATTTTGAGTGTTCCGCCGTATGTACCGTCAGAGGATGAGCAATTAGAAGAGATTGTTATTGATAAAAATCATAAATGGTGCAATAAAATGATTGGGGAAATGAACTTAAGAAACGATGAGTTGATTGCACTGATTTTAAGAGACGATGAAACGATTATTCCCGATGGAAAGACTAAAATTCATGAAAATGATGTGGTGGTTATCTATCGGTAAATGCTGGTCAAGAGGTATCTGTGGATAAAAAGCCGCTACAAAACAGTCTGTAGCGGCTTTATTTATATACCATTCATAGGCTGCAAAGGATGTATCTTTGTGAGTATTGAGGTTATTTCATGTGTGACTGCAAAAAAGTGGGAATTGTAATTTCCATGTTTTTATTTTTGGGCATGGCAAAGGCGGTATTAGAATGCAGCATACCGACTTGTTTTGGGGGAGAAATACGCAGGCTAGAGGTAGGTGATTTTTCCTGCATTCCCGTAGCAATCAGTGTAACGACAATTTTATCCATATCAAAATTATCCGCAGCAACTGTTCCCCAGATAACATTTACATTATTTCCGGCTAAATCTCGGACATGGGAAATGGCTTCATCAAGTTCTGTTAGATTGATATTTCCGCTGGAATTAATAAGTATATTGGTTGCACCTGCGATGGAGGTATCCAGTAAGGGGGAGTTGATAGCCTGTTTTAAGGCTTCTAAAATAGACCCATCTGCAGTAGTTGTACCAATACCAAGATGCCCAATCCCTTTGTTTAAAAGTGTTGTTTTTAAATCGTTAAAATCCAGATTTACAATCCCTCGGTTAAAAATAATGTTTGTAATTCCTTCAATCGTATATTTGAGAACCGTATCAGCCATAGCAAAAGCATCCTGCAGAAAAAACGGCTTGTCTGTTAAGGTTAAAAGCTTGTCATTAGGAATTACCAGCAAAGTGTCAACATTTTTCTTTAATTCTTCTATGCCGGTTTGACTTGCGGCTGTTCGTGGCGCACTTTCAAAGGTAAAGGGAGTGGTGACAACTGCCACTGTCAAAATGCCATTGTCTTTACATAGTTTGGCAAGAAAAGGTGTAGCACCGGTTCCTGTTCCGCCACCCATTCCACAGGTCAAAATAACCATGTCAAAGTCTTTTACCAGTTCAATAAGTTCTTCTTCATTTTCCGCAGCAGCAGCTTTTCCAATAGAGGGATCAGAACCGGCACCAAAGCCGTTGGTGATTTTTTGTCCGATTTGTAATTTGATTTCAGCCTGACAACTTTCTAAAACCTGTAAATCGGTATTAATGCCTGCAAAAGTGACATTTTCTACATTGCTGTTTATCATGCGGTCTAAGGCATTATTTCCTCCGCCTCCAATACCGATGACAAGAATTTGAGGGATGGATATACATGAAGTGTTTCTGATTTCTGTCATAAAATACCTCCAATACATAGTGACTAATTTATAAGTATGAAAAGTTGCGTTTTCGCAAAGCGCGTTGCACAAATGCAACTTTTTGATGAATATAACATTTTTGCAACTTTTTGTCAATGAAAAGTTGCAAAAAAGCAAAAAACGGTATATACTAAGTATACAAATGGAAAAGAATTATTCGGAGGTTCAAAATGACAATCGGTGAAAGATTAAAGAAAATTCGAAAAGATAAAAAAATATCTGTAGATTATATAGCAAAGGAATTAGGTGTATCAAAGACGACCGTTTATCGATATGAGGATTCTACCATTGAGAAAATTCCGGTAAATATTTTTGACCAGTTATGCAAAATTTTAAATGTTACAGCAGCAGAATTGATGGGAAATCAGACAGAAGGAAATACAGCGGCTAATTTACAGGAGAGTTTGCCGGCACATTTTGATAATCCTCAGGATGCTATGGAATTTATGCTAAAGACACCGACCTTGGCAGCGTTTGGTGGTTATGATCCGGATGCCATGAGTGAAGAAACAATTATAGAATTTGCAAATGAAATTTTACAGCAGCTAAAGCTTGTCAGCTATAAGTATAAAAAGTAAGCAAGCTGTAAAGGTGTCGAATAGTTATAAAGGAGAGTTACTTCATGCGAGCATATAAGATAATCAGTTTAGTGAATCAGATAAAAGTATGTTTACAGACAAATGATCCCTATGAAATTGCAGCGCATTATGGAATTGAAGTGCTGCATCGGGACATTGACATTAAGGGATTTAAAGCGCAGACGATAAAATTTGAAGGATATCCAACCGTTATCTCTATCAATCAGGCGTATGCAGAAATTTCCAGAAAAGTGTTGTGTGCCCATGAATTGGGTCATGCATTGCTCCATGAAGGAGTAATCAATCACTTTGATGTCACGCAAAAGAATATCAATTCCAGTGTGGAATATGAAGCAAATTTATTTGCGGTTGCGCTATTGACAGAGGAAGAGGATTTTAATATACCCAGAGAGAAGTTAGATAGTACGATGTTAAAAAAGATTATGGATATGAATGTGTATAAAGAGGAAGTGTTTACTCCTTAATGAAAACTGCGGGGGAACTTCACCAATAACGGATGACATAATATATTTTAAGATATAGCAGAGAGTCATAAGAGAGGGTATAGGTGTGCACAGGTGCGTTGTCCGCAAGTAAGATTTTCTGCATATTCTTTTAAGCAGTATTGGCAACGGACGAGACCAGCTCGAATGCGAAATCCATTTCGCTCTCGCTTCAAATCGCCGTCCGGGCGATTTGTCCCTGATTGTGCCAAGAATATGAGAAAAGCTAACTTGCTTCCAAATGCACCTGTGCACACCTATACCCTCTC
>JAGALK010000131.1 GCA_017625255.1 Lachnospiraceae bacterium | reverse complement strand
GAAAATCCAAAAGTAACACAAAGGGAGTTAGTGGGTAAATTGGGAGTATCATTTAGACAAATTCAGCAGAACATGGCAGAAATGGTTAGTGCCGGTGAAATTTCAAGGATTGGCTCGAATCGAAGTGGTCATTGGGAAGTGTTTAAGTAATTTGGAATGACTGACTATGAAGTAGCATATGCCATTAATTACCCAAAGGGTTATTGGCAGCGAGGGGATGTGGGAAGTGTATGATGGAGATTTTTACAAGAAGTTCAATGTATATGATTATCCAGATTTATGTGATAAACAACGGGTGGTTGGTATAGAAGTTACGGAAGCAGTTACTATCGAAGCGGCACATCAGGTTTTAAATGAATATAATGACAAATATGATTTTTTATATTTTGGTTATTCATGCGGCTTAGTATACTATGATATTGTGAATAGTGATATTCAAGTCAAAATTATTGACAGGAGTGATTACGATGAATTTATGTATGCTGCAAGGGTAAAAACAGATATATAAATAGTAAAATGACCGGAATCAAGCCTCCAAGTCCCACATGATTTGGAGGCTTGATTCTGCCCATTTTTAGAGGAAAGTAATTTCCGAAGTAAACAATCTATGGTACAATATCTTAGAAATTATCAAAAGGATAAGTGGATCATAGAGAAAGAGCAGAACAAATCACACGCAGGTCGGTCAGACTTGTATCTCAAAAAACAAATCTAATCTTTTTCTATGGCAGGTCTAGCAGGGGACTGTTGCATCATTTTTGAACCCAGATTTAACGAATAAGTCAAGGGATGTGCATCTTTATTGCGCACTCATGGCATTGCAAAGTAATATGCCAATTAAATCGCTGCAAATAATAAGGAGAAAATAAAGTTTTATGCATTATAATTGTTTACTTGTAGACGACGAAACAGATTTATCTAAAATGACATGCGAATATTTGGAAATGTTTGAGGTGAGCTGTGCCTATGTGGAGAACACTGCCCAATGCATGGATTTTTTGCAGAAAAATACAATAGATATTTTATTGCTGGACATTAATCTTGCAAAAGAAAGCGGCTTTGATCTATGTAAAAGGGTCAGGGAAGAATATCAGATGCCAATTTTGTTTATCAGTGCAAGGCAAAGTGATGATGATGTATTGATTGCATTAAATATCGGCGGTGATGATTATATAAAGAAACCCTATTCTCTGAGTGTTTTACTGGCAAAGATAAAGGTTATCCTAAAGCGAATAAAACAGCAGGAACATAAAATAAAGACAGCAGAAGCATCAGACAGTGGCATACTGCTTATGGAAGATAAATTAAGTGTTTCTATAAATGGCAGAGAAATTGCTTTAAAGGCAAAAGAATTTGCACTTTTTAAATGTCTGTTTACCCATAGAAATGCAATCGTAACAAAAGAAAAGCTCTTTGAACAGGTATGGGGTGATTGTTTTTATAGCGATGGAACCTTAAATGTACATATTCGTAAGCTTAGAGAAAAATTAGAGGAAAATCCAAATGATCCAAAGCTGATAAAAACCATTTGGGGAACAGGCTATATGTTAGAGTTAGAGGAAACAAAATGAAAATACGCTATTGGTTAATCGGATATACACTGATGATGCTGTTCGTATTGGGATATTTGTATTCTTCTTTTGGGGCAAAAACTGCGCTGAAAAGAGATATGGTATATTACAATGAGCAGCGGATATGGATTGAAGCTGCATTAGACAAGGGAATAGAGCATAAGCAGATTGAAGATACATATAATTGTCAGATTCTATTTACAGAAGAGGAAAACTACGAAATTTATTTACAGGAAGCATTGAAAAAAGAAGCTTTGATTGTAGATTATATGCAGGATAATGTTTTAATAGGAAAAATAATCTGGAATGAAGCAGAAAAGCATTATGTACAGTTAGAAGCACAGCTGCGAAAACAGAGTATGATAGTCTGGGGATGGATTTTTCTATGTGGATATTTACTGCTAATCTTTGTGTATTATCGCGTGGTTCGTCCATTTCAAAAGCTAGAAAAATTTTCCAAGCAGGTTGCAAAAGGGAATCTCGATTTTCCATTACCGGTTACAAAGCATCAGTATTTTGGTGCTTTTACAGAAAGCTTTGATTTGATGCGGGAGGAATTAAAAAGAGCAAAAGAAAGTGAATATCAGGCGAATAAAAGCAAAAAAGAACTAATGGCGGAACTTTCCCATGATATCAAAACACCCATTGCAACAATTCAGGCTGCCTGTGAAGTAATGCAGATAAAAGAGACAAATAAGGATACCTTGAATAAAATCGGATTGATTAATGAGAAGGCTAAAATCATTCATGCACTGGTAGATAACCTGTTTCATGCAGCTTTAGAAGAACTTACAGTTTTAAAGGTAGAGCCGGTAGAGGAAAGCTCTGTTTGTATCAGGGAAATGTTTTTGGATTTAGAATATTATGGAGAAATAAAGTTGACAGGGAAATTGCCGGAGTGTTTAGTTTATATGGATAAGCTGCGTCTGCAGCAGGTGATAGATAATTGTCTGCATAATGCATGGAAATATGCAGGAACATCCGTGGAAGTAAATTTTGACGAACAAAAAGATGGTATTTGCATTCAGATAAAAGACGAAGGAAACGGCGTTTTAGAGGAAGAATTACCGCTTATTTTAGAGAAATTTTACCGAGGCAGTAATGCAAAGGGCAAAGAAGGCTCAGGGTTAGGGTTATATTTGGCAAAGCTTTTTATGGAGCAGATGAAAGGAGATATGGACTGTTATAATGACAACGGTTTTGTTGTGCAGTTATTTTTGAGAAAAGTATAATAATGACGATTTAAGGATTAGTTAAGAATTAAGCAGGAATCAGGTTAAGATTTTTTAGATATGAATTGCTAGAATAAAGAAAAAAGCAAATGCAGGAGGAAAAAATGAGCAATATTTTAACAGCAAAGGATTTGTGCAAGACTTTTTCAAATGAAAGTATTCAGCAACATGTTTTAAAGAATTTAAACCTGTCAATTAAAGAAGGGGATTTTACTGTAATTATGGGAAATTCCGGTTCGGGAAAAAGTACCCTTCTTTATGCTTTATCAGGAATGGATAGACCGACACTTGGGAGTATTTCTTATCATGGAGAAGAGATTTCTAAGTATAGCAATGACAAATTGGCAGTTTTCCGCAGAAAGCACTGTGGATTTGTATTTCAACAGAATTATTTAAACGATTCCATGAGTGTATTGGATAATGTCATGATTTGTGGACTGCTTATGAGCAAGGAGCGTTCAAAGCTTGCGAAAAGAGCAAAAGAGCTGTTGCTGCAGGTAGGATTATCCGAACAGACCTTTCATAAATTTCCGGCTCAGTTATCTGGTGGTGAACAGCAGAGAGTTGCAGTAGTTCGTGGTATTATCAATGAACCGGAAATTTTATTTGCAGACGAACCGACCGGAGCATTGAATTCTAAAAATACAGAGAATGTATTAAATGTACTGACAGCACTAAATCAAAAGGGACAGAGTATTGTTATGGTAACCCATGATATGAAAGCAGCCAGAAGAGCAAACCGTATCTTATATTTAAAAGACGGAAGCATCATGGGAGAATTAGACTTAGGTGTTTATCAGACCGGAAATAAAAATCGGCATGAGACTTTGCGCCATTTTCTGGAAGAAATGGGGTGGTAAGCATGAAAGCACTTATATTTATTGCAGTACAGAATATGAAAAAGAAAAAGGGAGATACCCTTGTTTCTTTTTTTCTGATTGCTTTAGCAGCCGTTTTATTGTATACCAGTATATCTGTATTTGCCGGATTGGGGACAGTGTTAGATGCATCCTATGAAAAGGCACATACAGCAGATTTGCTTTTTATGAGCAGTGCAAATGAAAAACGCATAGGTAAGATTATAAAATCCCAAGAGGAAGTAACGGAATATGAAGCAAATGACTGTTTGTATTTTATGGAGCTAAAATACCATAAAGAGGGCGAAATAGAAAAAAAACAGGTTCAGATGTTTTTGGGAAAAATAGACGATGAAAGAAGTATTGGAAAATTAACCGGAGTAAACACAACAGATATTGCATATGATGCATTGCTTTTACCCTATTACATGAAGGCTGCGGAGGGATATGCCATAGGCGATATCTGTTATCTGACAGTTGGTGAGGAAGAATATCGCTTTGAAATAACAGGATTTGTGGAAGATCCTTTGTTTGCCACTCCGCTTAATATCAGTGTATATGGAGCTTATATCAGCAGTGATTGTATGGAAGATATGATAAAAGACAATTCTGTAGCTGCTGCGGCACAATCCACACAGCATAAGGTAAGGCTAAAAGAGGGAAAAGACAGCTTTGCATTTGATAATAAACTGACACCGGTTTTAACACAGGAAGTGCCGGAACTGTCTAAGACCTTAAATCTTGGTGTAAACTGGGGAAGTATGAAGGGCGGAGTAGCCATGATGTCTCAGATTAGTATGGGGATTTTGCTGGTATTTTCGCTGCTTTTAATTGTTGTAGTATTAATTATTATTCGTTTTAGTATTCGAAATTATATAGAAATGAATTTAAAAAATGTGGGCATTCTTCAGGCAGCAGGCTATACATCAGCACAGCTAAAGGTTTCAATCCTAATAGAGATGGGGATCATCACATTTGCGGCGGTTATTACAGGAATTTTGTTAGGTGTAGCCGGAAGCGGTGTGATTGGAAGCTTTGAAGCAATTATGCTTGGTTTGACATGGAAGCAGGGTTTTCATTGGCAGGCTTCATTGGTTACCTTGGTAATAATTCTTGGTGTTGTGCTTGGAGTTGCATTTTTTAGTGGAAAAATATATAAAAAAATCTCTGTGTTAGAGGCTTTGCGGGGAGGAATTTGTACCCACAATTTCAAAAAAAATTTCTTCTCCCTTGAAAAGACGAAAATGCCGCTTCCTATTGTATTGGCAATGAAAAATCTGATGAATGAAACTGCTAAAAATCTCTCTGTTTTTTGTATTGTGGTAATATTGGCATTTGCTGCCTGTGTGGGATTTGGTTTGTATGAAAATTTTGCCTTAAATACAGATAATCTGCTAAAAATGATTGGTGCAGAAGCAGGAGATTTCTTCATATCTGGAGAAAATATGGATGAAATAGGACAGCAGATAGAAGAATGGGAGGAGATAGAAGCGGTTTTGTATTATGCAAATGCATCACTTCGATTAGAATGCAAAGAAAATGAAACCGCAGTAACCTGTGATGTATGGAAAAATCCTAAATTAGTGAAAAATGAAATGCTTATACGAGGACGATTGCCGGAATATGAAAATGAAATCGTATTGACTAATAATATAGCTAAAAAATTAGGTGTAGATGTAGGAGATACCATTTATGTGACGGGGCAAAAGGAGCGCATGGATTATTTGGTATGTGGTATTGACCAGAAAATTAATAATATGGGATTAAAAGCATTGCTCTCCTATAAAGGCTTGAAACGATTAAATGGTGAGGATGAAACAGCAATTTTGTATGTGTATACAAAGGATGAAGTTTTGTTTGAAGATATTTCTGAAAAAATTATGCGCAAATTTCCGGATGTAAGTGTGACAAACAGTGAAAAATCCATAGAAACCATTACTGGAGGTGTGACCTTAGCTATGGTTGCCATTTGTCTGATTTTTGTGATAATTACGATATTTGTAGTAGTAATGGTAGAAATTCTGCTTGTAAAATCAAAGATTATCAGAGAAAGAAGAAATATAGGGTTAAATAAAGCCCTTGGATTTACGACAAGACAGCTTATGCTGCAGACTGTATGTATGAATCTTCCAGTTATAACAGTTGGAGCGATTTGCGGTGCTGCATTAAGTTCGTATTTGATGGAGCCAATGGTTGTTATGTGCCTATCTTTTAGTGGAATTGAAAAATGCCCGTTTACAGTGCGTATATACTGGATGGCAGTCACTGTGTTGGGAATTATTCTGGTGGCATCAGCAGCATCCGTAATATCCTCTGCTAAAATTAGAAAAATTGAGCCGGTTAAAATGTTGGCGGAAGAGTAGGATGTAATATTTTGTCTTTTTTTGAAAAAAGTGTATAATATAGCTATTGAATTATACACGAGGGGGGATTAGAGAAGTGAATGGGCGCGAATTTTTTAAGTTTCGATGCTGGATGTTTTTTAATATTGGTTGGACAATTATATATTTGATATGGAGAACCTTTTTTACTTTGCCTGTAAATGAAGGGGTTTTATCTTTGGCAGCAGGTATATCTTTGCTTGTGGTTGAAATCCTTGGTATGTTTGAGGCATTAGTGCATTATTTTAATATGAGTAATGTCAAATATCCCAAGAAACCGGATGTATCGCCGGAGGATTATCCTGATGTAGATGTATTTATCGCCACCTACAATGAGCCTATAGATATTTTGCACAATACCGTAAACGGTTGTGTACACATGGATTATCCGGACAAGAAAAAGGTACATATTTATTTGTGTGATGACGGCAGAAGGAAAGAAGTAGAAGAATTAGCTAAAGAATTTGGTGTAGGTTATATTATTCGAGAGGATAATAAGGGCGCAAAGGCAGGGAATTTAAATCATGCCATGTCGGTAACCACATCACCGTATATTGCAACCTTTGACGCAGATATGATTCCAAAACAGAAGTTTTTGATGGAGATTATTCCCTATTTTGCAGACAGGGATATACAAAATCAGAAATTAGAGGAGAAAGATCGGATATATTTGGGATTTATTCAGACACCGCAAACCTTTTATAATCCGGATTTGTTCCAGTACAATTTGTTTTCTGAGGATAGAATACCAAATGAACAGGATTATTTTTACAAAGATGTACAGGTTTCCAGAAATAAAAGTAACTGCGTAATTTATGGTGGTTCTAATACAGTAATTTCCCGTAGAGCATTAGAAGATGTGGGCGGATTCTATGAAAAGAGTATTACAGAAGATTTTGCGACAGGTATTTTGATTCAGGAAAAAGGGTATGTCTGTTATGCATTAAACGAAGCGTTGGCATCCGGACTTTCACCAACCGATTTAAAGGCGTTGATTAATCAGCGTGTGCGTTGGGCAAGAGGCTGTATTTGCACGGGCAGACAGCTGCATTTGATTTTCAAAAGAAAATTAAGCTTTGCACAAAAAGCAAATTATCTGGCGTCTATTTGGTATTGGTATGCATCATGGAAACGATTTATTTATATTTTGTCCCCTATCCTCTTTGCGACATTTAATGTCATGGTGGTACGCTGTACGATATTTGAAGTATTGATTTTCTGGCTTCCGATGTACATAAGCAGTAATATTGCATTAAAAATGATGAGTCACAATATTCGTACTACAAAGTGGACAAATGTCTATGAAACGACTCTGTTTCCATTTTTGATGCTGCCGACCTTATTAGAATCCTTTGGTATTACCATGAAAAAGTTTAAGGTAACCCAAAAGGGAAGTGACAGTAAAAAAGAGCGCACATGGAATTATGCAATTCCACATATTTTATTGGCAATTTTGTCGGTAGTGGGAATATTTAACTGCGTAAGATGGACTTTTGATACAGGTCGGATAGATTATTTTGTCATTTTATTCTGGCTGATATCGAATTTATATAATATAGTGATGTCAATTTTCTTTATCTTAGGAAGAAAAGCATATCGCAAATATGAGCGAATGGAAGTAAATGAGCAATGTGAAGTGACTAACAAAGTTGTGACAGTCAGTGGAATGAGCAAGGATGCTTCAGAGGGAGGAATTTCCATCGTATTTTCAGATCCTGTGGATTTTGATGATGAAGAAGATGTGTATATAACCGTTTTTTATAAGGATACGAAAGCACAGGTAAAAGGAAAGGTTGTTCTGGTACAAAAACAGGGCGATAAGTGGAAATATGCCTTTTCTATAGAGGATATGCTAGAAAGCAAGAGGGAATATATTTTTATTTTGTATGAGAATTTCTCCTTTTTGCCGGAAAATTTAGATGAATCCTCTTCAAGCTTTGATGATTTGCGTTTGAATATTACCAAAAGAGCCAAGAAAGAATTTTATGCCAATCGTAAAATGGCAAGAGTTCCAATAGAAAAACCGGATAATCATTTGGGTGCTTCGTATATTCAGATTAAAAATTATAATTATAAATATATTCTGTTAAGGATTTCTGTCAATCCACAGAAGAATATATCGCTTCCAATAAAAGAAAATCTGGTGTTTGAATTAAAATATGCAGAAAAAGTGGGAAATGAATTGTATTTGTATGAGATTACTAATTATCAGGAAATACACCATGATGCTGTAAGGCAAAAATGTATTGAAGCATGGATTAGAGAATGTGGAATAAATGCATGGCAGGAAATAAAAAAGGCGGATATGCAGATAAGCTTGAGAAAACAGCGCGCTGCTGCGTATGATGAATTTTCGGAAATGGATTATTTATAGGAGAAGTTATGAAAAAGAGTAAAATAACAGGTTGGATAATTATCATGTTTCTTGTGATAAGTATATCCATGACCGGATATGCAGCAGAAACAAAAGAAAAGCTGCATATCCCATTAGATGCATTTCATGCCGGAGAAGATGTAGAGGATGGATATCAGTTGGAAATGGATTATGGTAAAGAACAGGAAAATCTGCATATATCCTTTCAGACAGATGGAAAAGAAGAGGGAGAATATCCTGTTTCGGTTTTTGAAAATGTAGAGGAAGTATTTAAAGGTTATTCCGGTATAAGCTTTGATATTTTTAATCAAGGACAGGAAGTAAAAATGAATATGCTGTTTTCTACAAAGGAGGAGCATGTATTTGTCCTAGAGGACGGTGTTGATGTTGTACTTTATCAGGACAATACCTGCAATGTACAGACGGTGGAATATGGTGCGTTTTCCATACCAAAAGATTTTAAGGGCAGCATATATATTCCTTTCAATTCCTTTACAGGGGGAGAAAAAGCGAAAAATAAAGAATTAAAGCGCGGAATTTATGGTCTGGGCTTTACTTTTGTCGTACCGGAAAATGCAAAGGTTCGTCTATTGCTTTCATCACTTTGTGTGCTTCCGGATGAAGATGTCAAAACGGCAGCATATTTTCAGATTGTAGGGGATAAAAGTGTATTAAGACCTGCATTAGGAAAAAGCTATGCAGATTATGAGGTGAAATTCTATAACAGAAAAGGAAAAGCCAAAGCAAAACCGCAGAAAATCACCTATGAGCTGACAAAAGACGGACAGGAAGCGAAGGGAATTACCATTGATGATACAGGGCATCTTGTGGCAGAGCCTGCCGCAGAGGAAGGTATCTATCTTTTAAAAGCATACAATCCAAAAGGTGTATTCTCTTCCATGGAAATAGAATTGAAAAAATCCTGGACTGAGACACAGAAAACAGATAATGGCTATGATGCCTCTGTTGTTTCACCGGATTTGGTGACAGAAATTGTAAGCAAAGATAGTATTCTTATGAATGAAAAGTTTTTTGAATATGTACGGATGATGGCAGTTATTGGAAGTGTGATTTTTCTTACCTACTATTATCTTCGACATAGAAAAGCCAAAGAACAGTTCAAAAAAGAATTTTTGGAGGAGGGAAAATAATGCTGTTTTCAAGTATTACATTTTTATTTTATTTTCTTCCCATCATGCTAATACTGTATTATCTGTTTGTAAGAAATTTTCCCATCAAAAATGTTGTCTTGCTAATAGGGAGTCTTATCTTTTATGCATGGGGCGAGCCTTGGTTTATGCTGGTAATGCTGGTTTCGATTTTGGGAAATTATTTATTTGCACTGGCAGTAGACAGGTATCGGGATGATACAAAAATTGCAAAATGGATTCTGATACTGACGGTGATTTTAAATATAGGACTTTTATTTGTATTTAAATATGCAGATTTTGTCATCCGCAATATTAATTCCGCGACAAATGCCGACATTCCGTTGTTTAACCTGGAATTGCCGATTGGTATTTCATTTTTTACCTTTCAGGCACTTTCTTATGTCATTGATGTTTATAGAAGGGATGGAAGAGTACAAAAAAATCCTTTTTATGTGGCATTGTATATTTCCTTTTTTCCACAGTTGATTGCGGGACCGATTGTGCAGTATTCCACGGTCGATGAGCAGATTCATCGTAGAAAGGAGACATGGGATAAGTTCTCAGTAGGCGTATGCCGTTTTCTGGCAGGATTTAATAAAAAAGTACTTTTAGCAAATAATTTTGCCATTATTGCTGACCATGTATTCAATAATTATCCGAATGGCGGTTGTCCTGTGCTTCTTGCATGGCTTG
Source organism: Lachnospiraceae bacterium (assembly GCA_017625255.1). GTDB lineage: Bacteria > Bacillota > Clostridia > Lachnospirales > Lachnospiraceae > Roseburia_B. The sequence continues at coordinate 4,137 of JAGALK010000131.1, read as the reverse complement.
GTTCTATTTCCTATACATTTCAGATTTTGTTCGATTTTTCCGGATATTCGGATATGGCAATTGGTTTAGGACTGATATTTGGGTTTAAGTTTGATGAAAACTTTAACTATCCTTATATTTCTCAGTCTATTGGAGAATTTTGGCGTAGATGGCATATTTCTCTGGGAAAATGGTTTAAGGATTATGTATATTTTCCGTTAGGCGGTTCAAGAGTTAAAAATATGGATAAGGTTATCCGCAATATGCTGGTAGTATGGACATTTACCGGAGTGTGGCATGGAGCAGAGTGGACATTTTTAGTCTGGGGGCTGATGAACTTTGTGGCATTAGTATTTGAACGGTTTACCAATTTTGAAGAGGCAAAAATTCCCGGATTTATCAAGTGGCTGTATACGATGTTTATTGTAAATCTTGGCTGGACAATATTTAGAGCGACAGATTTGGTAACAGCAGGAAATTATATCAAGTCTATGTTTGGTGTGGGAACATATCATTTCTGGTCAGATCAGGTATGGATGTTCTTAAAGGAATATGGCGTATTTTTCATTGCTGCGATTATATTCTCCATTCCGATAGGAAAAAGATATAATAAGATGATTGTAGAAAAGAAAATTTCTGCTGTAGTCGTAGATGTGGTTTATCCGATTCTTATATTAGGTGTGTTTTTAATAGGAGTTACCTATCTGGTAAAAGGAAGCTACAATCCATTTATTTACTTTAATTTCTAAGGAGGCGGAGTAATGAAGCGATTATTGCCCAAAAAATGGATTACCGCAGGTTTATTTCTGCTGATGATATTTTTGTATAGTGGATTAAATGCGGCAAAGGAAATACCGATTCTGATTGAAAAGGTACAGGAAGATTTAGATGCAAAGGTATCTGTGCAGCAGTTGATTGCAGACATTGATACTACCATTAATGAAAATGTATATGAAAGATATACCTTTATAGATGCATATGGACTTGTACAGAAGTGTATGGATAAAAAAGAGGAAAATGCATTTGAAGTGGTTAAGGATGAGCAGGGAAAGCTGCATTATACCTATTTTACCAGTGAGACAAATGATACTTCTGATTTTTCTAAGCGAGTGGGAAATCTAAGGAACAGTATAGAAGATAAGTCCTGTGAGCTGATATATCTGATGCCGCCGGATAAATATATCGAAGGCTATACTACATATGCAAGAGGGATTCCTTATAGCATGGTAAATGAAACTGCCGATCAGTTTCTGGCAGAGTTAGAAGCAGAAAAGGTAAATTATCTGGATTTTCGTGAGCATTTAAAAGATAGTGGATTAGAGATGGAGGATGTATTTTTTAATACAGACCACCATTGGACAATTGAAACTGTTTATTGGGCAAGCAATGTATTTTTTCAATATTTAGAGACAAATTACAAAGAAGAAATTCCAAATGAAGCTTATTATGAAGATATCCGTAATTATAATCAGATTACCTATGAAAACTGCTTTTTAGGTTCACAGGGAAGAAAGGCTGGGAGATATTATACGAAAGCGGATGATTTTACATTGATTTATCCGAAGTTTAAGACCAGCTATGAACTAGAAAGTACTATTATGGACGGAATGACGCTTACAGGAAGATTTGAAGAGGCACTGTTGGCAATGCCGGTATTGCGTCAGACAGCAACACCATATGATACGGATCTTTATATGGCATATATGTATGGTAATCAGGCATATGCCCATATCAAAAATCTGGATAATCCAGAAGGCTTAAATATCTGCTTTATCAAGGATTCCTTTGCTGTTCCATTTGCAACCTTTGCATCGCTTCGATGTGCAAATGTATATCTTTTAGATCCAAGATATTATGAAGAGAGCATGGAAGAATTTATAAATAAACATGATTTAGATTATGTTGTAGTGATGTTTTCACCGGAGGATTTGTCGGAGGAATTTTTTACCTTTGGAGCATATTGACAGAGGAATGTTTTTTATTCTGGACATTATGGAAAAAGAAGTAAGACGAGGGTATACTATAATCATACAAAGCAAAAGGAGGTATTGGGATGAAAAATCATAAGTTTTGGGCATGGGCAATGGTAGTTTGTCTTGTTATGACAATTTATACCGGATATAAGCATAAATAAAAAGAAAGAAGAAAAGAATATGAAATACGATTTTGACAAAATTATTAAGCGTCAGGGAACCGGTTGTGTAAAATATGATTTTCCAGAGGAATTTGGTAGACCAAAGGATGTATTGCCTTTGTGGGTGGCAGATATGGATTTTCCTACCTCACAGGCAATTCTCGACCGAATGACCGAAAGAATACAGCATGGTATTTTTGGATACAGCAATAGTGATGATAACTATTTTCAGGCAGTTTATAATTGGTATAAAAGTAATTTTAATTGGGAAGTACAAAAGGAATGGCTCGTAAAGACACCGGGAGTAGTATTTGCCCTTGCAATGGCAGTGCGGGCATTTACCCAGGAAGGCGATGCGATTATGATTCAGCAGCCGGTATATTATCCATTTGCAAGAACCATACAGAATAATAAAAGAAAATTAGTCAACAATCCATTACAGCTTGTAGATGGACATTATGAGATGGATTTTGCCGATATGGAAGAAAAGATTGTAAAAAATCAGGTAAAACTGTTTATTTTATGCAGTCCTCATAATCCGGTAGGACGAGTATGGAAAGAGTGGGAATTGCAAAAGGTAGGAGAAATCTGCCGTAAATATGGTGTGAAAATTGTCAGTGATGAAATCCATAGTGATTTTACCTATCCGGGACATACACATCATGTGTTTACTACAATTTCTGAGGAATTTAAAGATTTCAGCATAGTTTGCACAGCGCCAAGCAAAACCTTTAATCTGGCAGGATTACAGATTTCTAATATTTTTATACCAAATCCAGATATGCGGAAGGCATTTATAGCAGCAATGGATGAAGTAGGCTACGAAGAAGTGAATATTATGGGAATGACAGCGTGTCAGGCAGCCTACGAAGAAGGTGCAGAATGGCTTAGTGAGCTTAAGGAATATCTCTGTGGAAATCTGGAATTTGTTCGTACATACCTGTTGGAAAATCTGCCGCAGATAAAATTAATAGAACCGGAAGGTACCTACTTGTTGTGGTTAGACTGTACAGAACTGGGAATGTCTGGCAAGGACAGAGATGAGTTTATGCTTCATCAGGCGAAGCTATGGCTGGATACAGGTTCTATGTTTGGAAAAGACGGAGAAAATTTTGAGCGTGTAAACATTACCTGTCCGCGGGCAGTATTAAAACAGGCGTTGGATCAGCTCAAAGCAGCCTGTGAACAATTAAAATAACAGGTTGGAGCAAAATATGAAATTAACAACACTATGTTATATTGAAAAGGATAATTGCTATCTGATGCTTCACCGTACCAAAAAAGAAAATGATGTCAATAAGGACAAATGGATAGGTGTAGGCGGTAAGTTTGAATCGGGAGAAACACCGGAAGAATGTGTCTTGCGTGAAGTAAAAGAAGAAACAGGGCTTACATTGTTAAAGTACCGATATCGAGGATTGCTGACCTTTATGGCAGAAGGCTGGGAGGATGAATATATTCATTTGTATACAGCAGATGCCTTTGAGGGTGAGTTGACCGAATGCGATGAGGGTACATTGGAATGGGTGGAAAAGGATAGAATAGAGGAACTTCCACTTTGGGAAGGCGATAAGATATTTCTTCGGCTTTTAGCAGAGGATGCGGAGTTTTTTTCCATGAAGCTAAGGTATGAAGGAGATCGGCTGGTGGAGTCGAAGGTGTGTTTTCCGATTTGTGCGATTGAATGATATCCCGAAATGTCGGAGTAAAACGGACGACAGATGTATTTTGTGTAAAGTTTCCGTCCGGCTTTTGATAGTTGTGTAGTGTTGTCAGAACGAGCAGGGGCTGTGGGTAGGCGAAGTGTCCGGGAAAGAAGGGTTTCTAAGCATTTTCATATCAATTCCGCCTACCCACAGCCCCTGCTCGTTCTGACAGATTTACATTGTGAAACCGGACTACGATGTTTAAGATGGCTTCTGTCTGGTTGAGAGAAATTTGGGGAAATATGCATTCAATCAAAACCTCCATGTGTGAAATGACGCCAAAACTTTATAGCATATATTTCTTATGTGAAAATGGAT
>JAGALK010000130.1 GCA_017625255.1 Lachnospiraceae bacterium | reverse complement strand
TCTTTCCCGGACACTTCGCCTAACCACAGCCCCTGCTCGTTCTGACAGCACTACACAATATCCTAAAAACCGGACGGAAACCTTACACAAAGCACATCTGTCGTCCGTTATTGGTGAAGTTACCCCGCAGTGCACACCTCCATTCCGCTTCGCTTCATGTCGGTCGCGGCATTCGCCGCATCAATCCAAAAAGAAACAGTCTTAGGCAAATAAATTTGCCACAACTGTTTCTTTTCGGATTGGCACTGCTCATTGCAAACGCACAAACCGGAATTTTAATGATGGAACAAACGAATTCCCGTAAAGCTCATTACCATTCCATATTTATTACATGTATCAATCACATGATCATCACGAATAGAGCCGCCTGGCTGTGCGACATACTGTACACCACTCTTGTGCGCTCTTTCAATATTATCACCAAATGGGAAGAATGCATCAGAACCAAGAGTAACACCTGTCATCTGATCTAACCATGCGCGTTTTTCTTCTCTTGTAAATACTTCCGGTTTTACTTTGAAGATATTTTCCCATGCACCATCTGCAAGTACATCCATATAATCTTCACCGATATATAAATCAATGGCATTATCACGATCTGCACGACGAATACCATCTACAAACTGAAGTCCAAGTACCTGTGACGCCTGACGAAGGAACCAGTTGTCAGCCTTCTGTCCTGCAAGACGAGTACAATGGATACGGCTCTGCTGACCTGCACCGATACCGATTGCCTGTCCGTCTTTTACATAACATACGGAATTGGACTGTGTATATTTTAAGGTAATCATAGAAATAGCAAGGTCAATTTTTGCCTGTTCTGTAAGCTCTTTATTTTCTGTAACGATATTGCCAAAGAACTCATCGTCAATCTTTAATTCATTTCTTCCCTGCTCAAAAGTAATGCCAAATACCTGTTTCTTTTCGATAGGTTCTGGTACATAATTTGGATCAATTTCAATAACATTGTAATTGCCGTTTTTCTTTGCTTTTAAGATTTCTAATGCATCTGCATCATATCCCGGTGCAATAACACCATCAGATACTTCTCTTTTAATAATTAACGCAGTTGCTTTGTCACAAACATCAGAAAGAGCAATAAAATCACCAAAAGAAGACATACGGTCAGCACCTCTTGCTCTTGCGTATGCATTTGCAATTGGTGTAAATTCTACATCCATATCATCTACCCAGTAAATTTTCTTTTCTACATCAGATAATGGAAGACCTACCGCTGCTCCTGCTGGAGATACATGTTTAAAAGAAGTTGCTGCTGCAAGACCTGTTGCTTCTTTTAATTCACGAACTAACTGCCAACCGTTAAAAGCATCAAGGAAATTGATATATCCTGGTTTTCCGCTTAATACTTTGATTGGAAGCTCTGCATTTTCTACATAGATACGAGATGGTTTCTGATTTGGGTTACAGCCATATTTTAATTCTAATTCTTTCATGTTTTCTCTCCTGTTTATTTATTCTTATTAATAATTCTGGTTTCGTATTCGCCTGTTGCAATATCAATATAACGAACAAATAAAGATACTTTATTTTCTTCGTTTAAGTTGTTCCAGATCATATTGGTAAATGTATCAATATCTCCTTCGATTTTTACCCATTCCGGTTCACCTTCAAAGCTTGGCAATGGATCGCCGTCGCTCATATATGTATGAATAAAACGACCTTCGCCATCCTGTGGATTTTCATATGCAAATGTATAACGATTACAGGAGGCAGGGTTGCCGTTATTGCTCTTTAAAATAGACATAGCATAGTTGTAATTGCCATTTTCCACATGCATTACACCGGAAATTCTAGGTGTGAAGTTTGGTGCATCCGGCTCAAATTCTCTTGTACGAAGAGACTGCTCGAATGTCTGCTGTTTATCCATTAATTCATAAATGGTGTCTGTCTGATCTCCGTTTGTTACGATAGTTTTATTACCAAGAACGCGAACCGGAGCGTAGATAATCAAACTTGGATCGCTTAATTTTGCAGGATCAAATGCCTGTGTACGGATGCCTTCTCCATCCTCTACAAATACACGATTACGGCTATTCTCACTTCTTCCCATGATAAAATATGCTGTTACTGCATATTTTCCATCTGCACTCTTTCCGATTACGATTCCTCTTCCCGGATAAGCATTTTTGCTAAGCTGTGTTTCCAATGACATCATTTCCATGAATTTTTCCTCCTAATGAATTATATTCAATATTAACATTACTAAAACAAAGTATGTAGACACACTTTGCTGCGTCAAACGCATAACACAGTGATAAAATTCCATATGCTTTTGTACGCATCCCACCCGGTTGGCTTTCTATCAAATTTCTAAATCTGATAAAAAAAGCCAACACGACTAGGCATATCGCCCAGACGGTCGGCATTTAGTCAGTTATACTTCATGTGGTACTCTCCACTTTCCGTCAGTCATATAACTGCCTATATTTAAGCACGGTTCAAAAGAAAAGTCAAGCAATAACTTTTATTTTTCATAGTTATTGATTATATTTAAAAAGATTTCCAGTTACTTCCTTAGGAATAACAAATTCCGGACACCCCATATATCCCGGTGCTACTTCATATTCATTAAAAACGATTACCAATTCTCCGGCTTCATTAAAATAAAAGTTTTCATCCGCCTTGATTTTAGTAAATGCTTCCACCGTTTTATCTTCTGTATCAATAAAATAAATTCCTTCTTCTTTTTCCATCTGCATTTGCATCTGAGATAAAATTTCTTTACTAATACACTCTATATAATCTGCACCTTCTTTAAACAAATCCTCTAACCTTGCCATCGTTCCGGTCGTTTTATCTATATGATAAAACCGTCTGGTCTGATAGCCACTTGCCTGAATATCCACCGCATTTATGCACAAAGTAAACCAAGTATCTGTATCTGTTACTGTCTCATAGGTTATATCCAATTCATGATAACCTTCCATTTCCATAGAAGCTTCAAAATCTGCAAGCATTTGATCTGTATATTCCTCAATACTTTTATTTACTGCCTGCACTGCCGGAGTTTCAACCATATCTGATTTACCCTTTCCTGTCTCTATGCATTTCATTTCCGTAGTTTCGGTTTCCGCTTCCATGACTGCCACTTGTGGAATTTCCACATTTGCCTGATGCTTTTCATCTTCATAAGTATACTCACGAATAGTCACTACTTTAAAGAAACCGCCTACTAAAGGCAACTGCTCCATTGCATGAGCTATTGTAGCGCTGGTATTAGGAAGTATTACCAATGCCAATGCTGCCGCCATTGCCAATCCAACATTTTGAATATACCGTCTTCTATTCACTCTTGCTTTGCTTTTCTTTGCATGCAAAATGGCATTTTCCACCACTTCTTTTGTGTTTTCAGGTATCGGTGTTTCCTTATATGTATGTATTATTTTATTAAATTTTTCTTTATTTTTCATAAAAAACCTCCTGTTTATTCTTCCGTTAATTGTAATTTCAATTTTTTCAAAGCCCGATATAGTCTACTTTTTATTGTACTTAGATTTTCATCCATTATCTGCGCCACCTCGTCTAAACTCATTCCTTCAAAAAATCTAAGCAAAATAATTGTCTGATCCTTGTGAGGCAATTTCTGAATGGCTTCTGCTAACTCCAGATTTTCATATTCATCATTAACCTCTATCTCACATTCTGCAATATCGGTATAATTCTTACGATTCTTCCGCAAAAATTCCATGGCTTCATTTATAATAATTCGACAAATCCATGTATCTGCATATTTTATATTCTTCACTTTTTCCGCTTTAAAAATAGCCTTGTATGCCGCTTCTTGTACTACATCTAAGGCATCCTGCGTATCTTTAACATAATATAGCGCCATACGATAATACTTATCATAGTTTTCTAACAATATTTCTTCCACAAATGTTTCCTTCACTTTTTCCACACTGAACTCTGTCTCCTTTCCTTTTCCTTTGTAGCTACATCTATTAGACGGTTTTAAATTGCAAAAAGTTTCATTTTCATAAAAAACTTTCACACTCTCTACACCAACCGCACACTCTGCCATTTCCTGCTGAAAAAACGCCACACAAAGAAAATCGTCCGAAAAGTCCAATCAATGACCATGGCAATCCATACGCCCACAGCTCCCATGCCAAAACATACACCTAACACATAACTCATAGCCACTCGAAATACAAACATAGAAAAAATTGATACTCGCATGGTAAATTTTACATCATTTCCTGCACGAAGTGCATTTGGCAGTACAAAGGATGGAGACCACAGGAAAATAGCAATTCCATCATGAATAAAAATCAACAGATATGCAAGCTGCATGGTTTCTTTTGACAACGCATAAATCTGTAAAGTCCAGTGAAGGGTTGACAAAATAATGCCATTCCATACCGCAAAAGCTGCAAAAGAGATTTTCATCAGCTTTTTCGTGTAATATTCTGCCTGTTTATAATCTCTAGCTCCTACGCACTGTCCCACTACCGTAATCATGGCAAGCTGCATGGCACATCCTGGAATACAACCGATACCATCAAAATTGTTTGCTACTGCATTTGCAGCAATCTGGGTTGTTCCAAAGCCTGCAATTATGGCAACAACAATAATTCTTCCAAACTGGAAAATCCCATTCTCAATACCATTTGGAATACCGATATAAAGAATCTTTTTTATAGTATCCATATGAAAAATCGGATGTTCCCACGCAGTATAATGTATCTCTAATTTTGGATTCCTCAAAAGAAGATTTATTACAACTGCTGCTACAGCTCTGGCAATCAACGAGCCAAGGGCTGCTCCCGCTGCACCCATATCAAATCCAAATATAAATATCCCATTAAATATCACATTTACAATATTCATCAAAACAGATACTTCCAATGTGATTTTCGAATTTCCCATAGACCGAAACAACGCTCCACCCGCATTATATGCAGCCAAAAATGGATAGGACAAACCGGAAATCAAAAAATACACCACTGCATTACGCATAACCTCCGGCTCAATGTTACCAAATACAAGAGAAAGTATGTACTCATTTCCAAGCAACACAAGGGTCATCAATAGAAATCCTGTCACTAATACCACCAACAAAAGCTGATTCGCCGTCTTACAGGCATGTTTTTTGTCCCGATGCCCGATGTATTGAGAAGAAATCACTGCTCCGCCAGTAGCTAATGCAGATAAAACAGCTACAATTAGCTGATTAATCATATCCACCAAAGATACACCGGATACTGCGGCTTCTCCCACTTGTGACACCATTACGGTATCACACAAGCCCACAAGCATGACTAACATCTGTTCAAACACCAATGGAATAATCAATTTCCGTAAATCTTTATTTGAAAATAACATTTTATCCATCTCCTTTATCCTTGTCTTCTGCTCAAAATAAACTGTAATATTTTAGAAAAGAGGTAAACCACTGTTCAAGTAGTTTACCCCTCTGAATATACGCAAATGCGATACAAACACTTATGCATATTTAGTTCTTAAAACTATGAATCGGTGCAGGAATTCTACCCTTACGATTAATAAAATCATCACAGGAGAATTTATTTACCGGCATAATTGGCGCATAACCAAAAAGTCCGCCAAATTCTACCGTATCGCCTACATCCTTTCCGATTACAGGAATTAATCTGGCTGCTGTCGTTTTCTGGTTTACCATACCAAGTGCCATTTCATCCGCAATAATACCGGAAATAGTAGTAGCTTTAGTATCACCCGGAATAGCTATCATATCAAGACCTACAGAACATACGCAGGTCATGGCTTCTAATTTTTCTAATGTAATTGCTCCTGCCTGTACAGAATCAATCATACCCTGATCTTCGCTGACAGGAATAAATGCACCACTTAATCCTCCCACATAAGAGGATGCCATAACGCCGCCCTTTTTCACCTGATCATTTAACATGGCAAGAGCTGCTGTTGTTCCCGGTGCACCGGCATATTCTAAACCAATTTCACAGAGAATATCTGCCACACTATCGCCAATAGCCGGTGTTGGTGCTAAAGATAAATCAATGATACCAAACGGAATATTTAACATTCTAGATGCTTCCTGTGCTACTAACTGACCTACACGGGTAACCTTGAAGGCTGTTTTCTTAATGGTTTCACATAAGACCTCAAAGCTTTCGCCGCGAACCTTTTCTAATGCCGTTTTTACAACACCAGGACCACTGACACCTACATTGATGACTGCATCTGCTTCAGTAACACCATGGAAAGCACCTGCCATAAATGGGTTATCATCCGGCGCATTGCAAAATACCACTAATTTCATACAATCTACAGAATCTCTGTCTTTGGACTGTTCTGCCACTTCTAAAAGAATTTCTCCCATCAGACGAACAGCATCCATATTGATACCGGTCTTAGTAGAAGCTAGGTTTACAGAACTACATACGCGTTCAGTTCTGCAAAGAGCCGTTGGAATAGAACGAATGAGTAATTCATCTGCTTTTGTCATTCCTTTAGATACTAATGCAGAATATCCACCGATTAAATTTACACCTACCGCTTTTGCTGCTGCATCTAAGGTATCTGCAATCGTAGCAAAATCCTCTGGTGTTTTACAGGCTGCTCCACCAACTAATGCAATTGGTGTAACAGAAATTCGTTTATTTACGATTGGAATCGCAAATTCATTTTCAATTTTTTGACCTACAGCAACCAAATCTTTTGCTACTGTGGTAATTTTATTATAAATATTTTTATTGAGCTTTTCTAAATCTGAATCGATGCAGTCTAAAAGACTAATACCAAGAGTAATAGTTCTTACATCTAAATTCTCCTGCTCAATCATTTCATTGGTTTCTTTTACTTCCCAAATATTAATCATGATTAAACTCCTTCTTTTGTCCTAGATACGATGCATTTTCTGGAAAATTTCTTCTCGCTGACACTTGATGCTTACACCAATTTCCTCGCCTAACTTCTCTAAATCCTTAGAACAGTCACCAAATGGTTTTGCTGCTGCATTCATATCTACAATCATCATCATGTTAAAATATCCCTGTACAATAGTCTGGGAAATATCTAATACATTGATATGATTATCCGCTAAATATGTACATACCTTTGCTATAATACCAACGGTATCTTTTCCTACTACAGTAATAATTGTCTTGTCTGTTGATTTTTCCATCTTTATTCTCCTCTTATTTTTTACATTTTATCCGACGGTTATTAACTGGGATACACCGTCACGATTTGCTACCTGTATCGGGAAATCATTTCCTTTGTATGGATTATCTCCCATGGTAATTTCCAAACGGACAGTTTCATATGCCAGCTTGGCATAATTATTTTCTTTGCTTAAATGTCCTAGTACCACAGAATGAAAATCATCATGTAATACCTGACCTAATAGCTGACCGGATAACTCGTTAGATAAATGTCCTCTATCTCCTAATATTCTTTGCTTTAATGCATAGGGATAAGGTCCTAACTGAAGCATCCGTACATCATGATTTGCTTCTAACAATAATACATGAATCCCTCGTATTTTGTCTATAATATAATCATCATATTTTCCAAGATCTGTTATCACACCGGCAGATTTTCCTTCACTGCGGACAATGTATGCCACAGGATCTGCCGCATCATGGGAAATTCTTATCGGTTCAATTTCTAATTCACCAATGGTGAACTTTTCATCCGGTCGGATAATATGAAACAAGGATTCATCAATTTTTCCTACCGTTTTTGTATTTAAAATTGCTTCTTTTGTGCCTTCTGTTGCATAAATTGGTAAACCGTATCTTCTGGCAATAACGCCCAACCCACTAATGTGATCGATATGCTCATGGGTCACTAATACCCCCTGCATTTCAGCTGTTTTATGCCCTAATGCATTAAGTCCCTGTTCAATGCGCTTTCCGCTGATACCCGCATCAATCATCAGATGACAGTTATTCGCACCTACCATGATACAATTTCCGCTGCTTCCGCTGGCAATACTACATAATTCCATATCCTTATATCTCTTCCCAATATACTTGAATATTATCACCTTGATTTAATGGCTGCATATATTCTGCATTCTTCCCATTGACTTTTGTCACAATTGATCTGCCTTTTGATGCAGATAAATCAAAGTCTATCACTTCAAATATGTCTACAAATATATATCCTTTCTTTCCTGTAAGCTCTGTTGGAACACCATTAACCATGACCGTTAGCGTAACCGGAAAATCACTTTGTATATCTTCTGTCAGTTTTGTACTTTCTTCTTTTCTCTCCGGTTCTGGTACTGTAATTTCTTCTTCGATGATATTTTCCACAGATACATCTTCTGCTGCAGATTCGCTATCTGTTTTGTCCTCTAAATCTTTCTGCTGATTTTCTTCTGTTTCTGTCACCTCTTCCTCATGACTTTCGGTGGCAGCCACCCATTCAATGGTAAAATTCTCATATACCAAAGTACTTACATCCGCAGAACGGTTGTTGACCAAAATTGCATGATTTTTGTCAATGACTACATCCATAAATTCTGCCAATTGCTCAATTGTATAGAAATTTCTAGTCTCAATGACATCGCCTTCTTGTATCTCATAAGAAGACAATTCGATATTTCCATTCACCTCTACGAATTTCGGACAGTGAATATTCTTGCCATTCACAATAAAATTCACTACCCCTTTCGTATAATCGGCAATATCTGCAATCGTAATTTTGGCAGCCTCGCCCACTGTAGACGGCTCTACAGTAATAGAACTGTTTGGTACTAATGGTGCATTAATGTTGGTTATCTGATCATTTACTTTGATAACCGCCGATTCTCCTACTTCGCCTCTTGCAATTCTTGGATTGCCATTTACAGTATAATTGATTTCTTTTCCGCGTTTTGGGAAAAGTGACTCATTAGGAAATCCTGCTTGAATAGCTACATCTACAATTGTCAGCTTATTATTATCATATAATTTAATATGCTGACCATTAAAATGTACCATAATAAAGCGATTTTTCTTATCATAATAATTTAAGCAGATACCAATTGGTGTAACTAGAAGCGGATCTTTCTTAATATCCGGCTGTTCAAAAGTAACCGCCTGTAATACCTCTTCACCTCTTAGGGCAACCCGTTCACTAGGAAGTCCTAAATACTCTGCTAATTTCTCTGTAAATCCATGAACTTTTCCACCGCCTCCAACAACAAAGGTTGCACTTACGGATTTATCTCCATTTAACTCCTTAATCTTTTCTGCTACATCTGCTGCAATTTTATCTACTACAGGCTCTACTAGCTCCCATACCTCTTCGGCTGGTATGGTATGCTTAATTCCCATAATGTCTGCATATTCAATTTCTCCGCCCTTTGTGGATTCCAGCTTAATATACTCTGCCATATGGAAATCTACCAGATAATGCTGCACAATAAGCTCTGAAATCTCGTCTCCTGCCTGTGGTATCATACCATAAGCAATAATGCTTCCTTCTTTTGTAATGGAAATATCAGAGGTTCCTGCTCCTACATCTACCAACGCAATATTTAACATACGATAGCTTTCCGGAATTGCCACATCAATGGCAGCAATCGGCTCTAATGTCAGATTCGCCACTGTCAAATCCGCCTGCGATACTGCTGCATACAGACCATCAATAACATCCTCCGGCAAAAAGGTCACAATAATGTCCTCACCGATTTTATCTGCTTTGTGTCCCTCTAAATTAAAGAAAAGCTCGCCATTCAAATAATATCTGACAACCGAATATCCCACACAATAAAACTTATATCGTGTATCGTTTTGCTGTGTTAATTCCTTTTGAGCCTTTTCGATGCCCAATAAATCCATAGTATGAATGTCTTCTCCGGAAACAACATTTTCTGTATCAAATTCATATTCAATATGCGTAGTAATGGTTTTTAACACTCGACCAGCCGCTGCAATACATACCGAGGTAAGCTTTCTGCCAATCTGTTCCTCAAGGTTTTCCTTTACTTCACGAATAATTGCACCTACCCGTCCGATATCATGGATTTGCCCATCAATCATCGCTCTCGTTTCATGCTCTTTAGAACTCTGTGCAAGTACAATAAACTCTTTACCGATACGATAACCTACTGTACCTACTACATTTCTGGTTCCTATATCCAAACCAAATACCAGTTCTTCTCCTGCGTCTCTCTTTTCCATATATTTGTCTCCTTAACCAGTCCTATGACTGTTTTTCCTCTTCCTCCATTTCAGAGAATATCTTTCTAATCTGATAAAAACTTACCTCTAGTGTATCATTATTGTCAATGACCTTTTTACAATATTTCCGATAAATCTCTTCTGAGAGCTGACTGGCAAAAATCGCATTTATTTTTTCATCACTATAGCCTCTGCTCTCTTTTAACCGTTCTCTGCGGTTTTCTTTGGAAGTATAAATATACCATAATTCATCACATAGTTTATCATATCCATCTTCAATTAACAGTGCTGCTTCCAAAATAAAACAGGAAATTTCACCTTTTTGCCGTTCATGCTCTACCCGCCGCAGCACCTCTTTTTTTACTGCCGGATGTACAATAGCATTCATCTGTTCCCGTTTTTTTGCATCTGAGAAAATAACATTCGCCATTTTTTTTGCATCTAATCTTCCTTTAATATCGAAAATATCTTCTTTTGCAAAAGCTTCTGCAATTCGCGCAAAGCATTCTGTTCCCGGCTGCATCAATTCATGGGCAAGGGTATCTGCCAATAATACCTTTACCGGATATTCTTTTTCCATAAAATGTAAAAGCTCAGATTTTCCGGCTCCTACACCACCTGTAATTCCTATAAATTTCATTTCATCCTCTATTTGTAACTGTCTGCTTTACAGCTATGATTATTTTGCTTCATACCAGGTATTTCCCGTATGCATATCAATTTCTAATTTCACTGCCAAATCTGCTGCACCATGCATTTCTTCTGAAAGTATCTGCTCAACCTGTGCTAATTCTTCTTTTCTAGCTTCAATTAAAAGCTCATCATGTACCTGCAAAATAAGCTTTGATTTTAGTCCTTCTGCTTTCAGACGGTCATGCACCCATATCATGGCAATTTTTATAATATCGGCTGCTGTTCCTTGAATAGGTGCATTCATAGCAACTCTCTCACCAAAGGACCTCTGCATAAAATTACTAGAAGATAATTCCGGCAACGGTCTTCTTCGGTTAAACAAAGTCAATGAATACCCATTTTCTCTAGCATCTGTTACCAGACGATCTAAAAATTCTTTAATTTTTGGATAGGTTTCAAAATATCTGTCAATATACTCCTTCGCTTCCTTTGGTGTAATACTTAAATCCTGACTCAAACCAAAGGAACTGATACCATACACAATACCAAAATTTACTGCCTTGGCATTTCTTCTTTGCAAATCCGTTACTTCCTCAAATGGAATATGAAATACCTGTGAAGCAGTAGTTCTATGAATATCCTTTGCTTCTTTATATGCCAAAATCAACTGTTCATCCCCTGACATATGCGCCAATACGCGAAGCTCTATCTGGGAATAATCTGCATCCACAAACACACAGCCCTCTGCCGGAGAAAATACCTTTCGTATCATTCTTCCTAACTCCATACGAATAGGAATATTCTGCAGATTCGGCTCTGTACTGCTGATTCTTCCTGTCGCTGTAATCGTCTGATGAAATGTACTGTGAATCCGTCCTGTTTTGTCAATATAATTTGCTAATCCGTCTGCATAGGTAGATTTTAGTTTTGCAAGCTGACGATATTCTAAAATTTCTGCTACGATTGGATATTTTGGCGCGAGTTTTTCTAAAACATCTGCTGCTGTAGAATATCCTGTTTTCGTTTTTTTACCATAAGGCATCTGCAATTTTTCAAAAAGAATTACACCTAACTGTTTTGGAGAATTAATATTGAATTCTTCCCCTGCTTTTCATATATACCCTGCTCTAATTCTGTAATTCTTGTTACAAGATTCTCTCCATATACCTTTAATGCTTCCCTGTCTGCTGCAATTCCCTCTATTTCCATATCCGCTAATGTATATACCAAAGGCAATTCAATTTCTTCATACAGAGAATACATATTTGTTTCTTTTAATTTTTCGCTTAAAACTGCCTTTGCTTTCCATGCCGTATAAGCTTCATAGCACACACATTTTAAAAAGTTTTCCGGCTGTTCACTTTCTGCCTTTATAAAAGTTTGTTTTCCAAGTAAATCCGCTTTTGATGGAATCAAAGCATCCAAATAGTTCTTTGCCACATCTTCATAAGGATATTCACTTTGCAGCGGATTGAGCAGATATGCCCCAATTTCACAGTCAAAAAACTGATTTCTCTTCTCCGGCTGTAAATCTGTCAATGCCAGACTTTTTATTATCGGTTTTAGTTCTAACACAGAAAATATCATTCCGTCAGAAATCATGCTCTTTAATCGTTCCTTTAAATAGCCTTCTGTCAAAAAGCCATTAACTGCCAGATACGCACATTCTTCTTCACCGATACATAAGCCAATACCTAAAAGCACACCATTTTCCTCTATATAAGATAATCCGGCGTATCCTGTTTTTGCTGCCTTTTCCAAATAATTTTCAGCTTCTGTAAAATCTTCGACTCTGCAAAAATGCTCCTCTATATTGCTTTTTGGAGCATCTACATCGAATTTTGCAAGCATATTTTTAAATTCCAACCGTTTACAAAGCACATAGGCTTCCGGCGTATATAAATCACCTAAAATTGCCTCTTCGAAATCGTAGTCAATCTCTGCCTTTACATCAATAGTTGCCAAGGTCTTCGAAAGCTGAGCCAGTTCATAATGCTCTTTTAAGTTTTCCTTTGCACGGTTTGGCTTAATCTCCTCCACATGTGCATAGGCATTTTCAATACTTCCATAAGCAGCAATCAGATTTGTAGCTGTTTTTTCACCAATTCCCGGAACTCCCGGAATATTATCCGAAGTATCTCCCATTAATGCCTTTACATCTATAAATTCTATGGGGGTTACAAGATACCGTTCTTTGACATCTGCTGCATAATAATCTTCAATCTCTGTTCCTGTTCTTTTCGTCTTTGGAATGCGAATCTTAACATGCTCTGTCGCTAATTGTAATAAATCCCTGTCACCGGATACAACAGATACCTCCATGCCGGCTTCTTCTCCTCTTTTGGATAAAGTTCCAAGCAAATCATCCGCCTCATAGCCTGCCTTTTCGATAATGCGTACGCCCATTGCTGTAAGCATTTCCTTCATCAACGAAACCTGTTGGCGCAGCTCTTCTGCCATTGGTTTTCTAGTCCCTTTGTATTCCGCATACATTTCATGTCGGAAGGTAGGTGCATGCACATCAAATGCAACCGTCAGATAATCCGGCTTTTCCTCTTCTAAAATTTTAAAAAGAATATTCAAAAAACCATATACCGCATTTGTATGGATGCCTTCTGCATTCGTCAAATCCGGGATTCCAAAAAAAGCCCGATTTAATATACTATGTCCATCAATTAATACTAATTTTTTACTCATATTTCCCTCGTATATTCCTTTAGCCAGATATTTTCTTCCTCTGTCATATAAGGTGATAAGGTTTCATAAACCTTTTTATGATATTCATTTAACAGTCTGCGTTCTCTCGCATTCATTTCCTTAGGATTTATCGCATCCAAATCAATCGGTGCATAGGTAATGGCTTCAAAACACATAAACTGCCCATCGGTATTTTTCTCTGCTTTGCGGCAGACTAATTCATTTTCTATACGAATACCATAAGCTCCCTCTAAATAAACTCCAGGTTCATCCGTCGTAATCATGCCTTCTTCTAAAATTCCGCCTACGGATGTCTCATCTGTTATCTTCCAACGGAAGCTATTAGGACCTTCATGTACATTTAAAATATGTCCTACACCATGCCCTGTTCCGCATTTATAGTCTATGCCTAATTCCCACAACGGCTCTCTGGCTAAAATATCCAGATTCACGCCCCGACAGCCATATAAAAACTTCGCAGCAGCAAGATTTAGATTTGCCCGACATACCGCTGTAAAATGTTTTCTCATTTCATCACTAAGTGTTCCAAGTGCCATGGTTCTTGTAATATCTGTTGTTCCCTCTAAATAATGTCCGCCGGAATCTACCAATAAAAAACCTTCCGGCTTCAATACAGCATTGGACTTGGCTGTTGCACTATAATGCATCATAGCTCCATTCGCCCCATACGCACTTATTGTATCAAAGCTTAAATCCAAAAAATGCTCCTGTTCTTTTCTGCGTTCCTCTAAATAATCGGAAGCAGATATTTCTGTCATTTCTATTTTACCTATATTCTTTTTAAGCCAGTACATAAATTTGGTAAATGCCACACCATCTTTGATATGGGCTTTTATGGTATTTTCCACTTCTGTTGGATTTTTTACCGCCTTCATAAGCTCGCTTGGATTTTGCTTATCTACAATTCTAACCGTTTGAGGTAAACTATTTACTATTCGGTAATTTACCCCACCTTTATACATCAGAATTGTACTATTTGTATCTATATTTTCTACAAATTCATAAATTTCCTCATAGGGTCTTGTAGATATATGATTCACTTCTAAATATTCCCGCTGCTCTTCTGTAATAATCTCTTCCTGTACAAACCAGATACACTCCTCTTTACCGATTGCCAGATACGAAAGCACTACCGGAACATAGGCAATATCTCCTCCACGCACATTTAATATCCATGCAATATCATATAAGGACGAGAGAATATGCCAATTAGCATTTTCCTTTTCACATTCTGTTCTGATTTTTGCTAATTTATCTGCTGTGCTGCAGCCCGAATATTTTTCTTCCAGAACAAAAAATGGCTTCTTAGACATTTGGGGTCTATCCCTCCAAATAATATCTGTCAAATCCTCTTTTACATATAAAAAACCATTTTTTTCTTCTGCGATTGTCTGATATTTTTCTCCTTTTTTTGCACTAATTACTCTGCCGTCAAAGCCGATACAGCCATTTTGGGGCAGTTTTTCTTTTATAAATTCTTCTATCGTCGGAACATTTTCTTCTCCCATTCGATACAAAGTGATTCCGCTTCCTTCTAGCTGCTTTTCTGCCTGAATAAAATATCTTCCATCTGTCCACAAACCGGCTTCTGCAGCAGTAATGACTGCAGTTCCTGCAGAACCGGAAAAACCTGTAAGAAATTTTCTTGCTTTAAAATATTCTCCTACATACTCAGAGTCATGAAAATCAGATGTAGGAACGATGTAAATGGATATATTTCTTTTTTGCATCTCTGCCTGTAAAGCGGCAATACGCTCTGTAACTGGGAAATTCATATGTTATTTCTCCTCGTAATACTCGAAAAATTTTGTATCTAATTCAGGATAAGACCTTTTTAATGAAATAGGCTTTCCACTGCGGTTTAAAAAGCAATGCTCACTGTTTGCCACAGTACGAAGCTCTCCGGTCTTTTTATCTGTCATACGATATTCTACTTTCATTTTAATACCGTTATATTCTGTAATTCTGGTATGAATAACAACTGTATCATCAAAATGTACCATACTTTTATATTCACAGGAAACTGAAAGAACAGGACTGATAATTTCCATTTCTTCCATTCCCTTATAGGATAACCCGATCTGCTCCATTAAATCCATTCTGGCTTCTTCCATCCAACGGATATAATTGGAATGATGAATAATGCCCATCTGATCTGTTTCGTAATATTTTGCACGATGCTCATAAGGTTTTATGTTGATTGGAGATGTATTTCCATACACCTGAATTTCTGTATTTGCCATATTGTATTACCTCCTTTGTCCAGATGACATATAAACTCCACCCTAATATTACTATTATGTCACAGTGGGGGGGGAATTTCAATATTTTGAAGAAAATTCCGATTTGTGCGTTTGCAATGAGCAGTGCCAATACGAAAAGAAACAGTTGTGGCAAATTTATTTGCCTAAGACTGTTTCTTTTTGGATTAATGCGGCGAATGCCGCGACCGACATGAAGCGAAGCGGAATGGAGGTGTGCACTGCGGTGGAACTTCACCAATGACGGACGACATAACATTTTATTTTTGTGAAATGTATCATTTT
>JAGALK010000129.1 GCA_017625255.1 Lachnospiraceae bacterium | reverse complement strand
TTCTTGCCATTAGAAATCACCTCCCTGAAATTATTAACTGGATTTTACTATAGTATACTGGATTTCTTGCTACTTGGCAAAACAAAAATACCAAAGGATAGCATTTCTACTACCCGGGAGTTTGACAGTTGAATATTAGAAAAAATGCTCGCAGGTCGATTCACATAAAATCTGCATTTTTTATGTCAAAATTCTCGTTTTTATATATACTTGTTTATAATAGTGTGGCATACTTAAAAGAAAAAAGAAAAAAGATGGCAAATCATCTTCTCGTATCTATAAGAAACTCGGAAAGTATAATACCCTTCTGGAGTAGTTTGATGGTGATGAGGATAAGCTTATAGCATGGGCTAAAGATGAAGCTGTCAAGGAAACTGCTCTTTATAATCAACGCAACGGCAAAGTTATTGTGGAGTTTTCTCAGGCTGCCCGCATTCCTCACAATGAAACACATGTTTTTCATGCTGGCTATTTATTCCTTCAGGAATTATGTACAGAACTTCGTCTCGATAACATCTGCAGAGTAATTAAAAGCCGCCACAAATATAAATATGACCTTCATGCAATTCTCACGGATTTAGTTTATGCAAGGATTCTCTCACCTTCCAGCAAACTCAGCAAATCGATCTTACATTATCACGCATTCTTTGAAAAAGATGACCGCGATATCGCCATGAATCCAACACAGTTCCTAGAAAAGGTAAAAACCAGAATGATCCAATGCGTTTTGTCAAAAAGACTTCTATTACCAGCGATGGTGAAATTGCAGAAAATTTACCGCCTGCTAGAAAAAAAAATTGGATGCAAATACACTGCAGAGCAAATCATAGAAACCCTAAGTTCTATGAAATTAACACTACTAAATACTGCAAATGGATATGTTCCAGCATATACAAGAACAGAAATAATACAATTTCATCCCTAACATATGTATAGCTGCTTACATTTTTTTCAATCTCTTCTTCTGATTTTCCGTCAAAATAATGCAGTTCTCCTGTCATATCTGTACCCTCTCTCGTCTAAATATATATACCTAATGGAAACAGATATTTTATATATCTTAATCCCCAAAAGTACTTTGTCATGTCTATAAACACAGGATGTATAATTCCCTGTGCTATAGTAAACGCCAAGCTCCATGTCATATGCGCTGCAGCAGAATTTATATATCTACAAACAAACCAGACCCAAATATAACAATAGATCAAAAATACCAGCATTTTACTCATCTCATAGAAAAATCCTCTGCTGACACCGGATATTTCTATTACACACAGTGCAAGCAAAACAGGCAATGTATTCTGAGCTGCATATCCCAAAGCGTCAAATATCCTGCTTTCCCTTTTCGTTAATGCTTTTTGAACAACCATTTTCCTCTGACTAAACTTTTCGCCAATCCTCAGCATGGCACTCAGGAAAAACAATATTCCTATCATTCCCTGTACAGGATATATTTCATCCCTTTGCAAAGGATCAGTAATTCTGTTTTTAACTGTTATCTGCTCAATTTGAAATACTTCGTCACTTTTAATATACTGACGATATCTATTCAAAAGTTTTTCAAGCACCATATCTGACTCTACAAAAATTTCTTCTGCAGCTATTTTTAGAATCTCTTCTGCATACACTTGAAAATATGCTGCGAAAAATTCCTCCCGCACAACATGTCCTACTGTCATGCCGGGTCGTTCCATTACTGTGATACTGTTTTCAATATTTCTTGATTCTAAGCACTTTGTAAAATCTTCTGCAAAAACAAAGCCACACTCTATTTTTCCTGCAAGAATATCATTGCTCATTTCTTCTATGGCATCATATTTTCTTAGTATTATCATGTCATTGCTTTCGCCTAGAATATTACAGATTTTTTCTGCATATTCCTCTTCATACCTGCACAATCCTACAACTGTACTGTCCGTACTGGGTAACTGTATAGAAAAAACAATCAACAGAAAACTCACCAATGCCAAAAGTTGACACCAATTCACCGTATTTTTGCACCAGGCTTTTAGCTGAAGTCCATACCACATTATGTATTTTTGCATTGACTTATTCCTCCAACTAAAATTCCAATCGCTAATATAACTGCTGTCTTTGCTACATCCCAACCATTCCATGTATCAAACAACGCCTGGTAAATTAGTGTACTCCATCTTTGCAGCGGAAGTATCTCTCCCATTCTTTTTATCGGTTCTAAGAAATAGTGAATCGGTATTACAATTCCTGACACTAAAATCATCATAACATTACAAATTAACACTATTCCCATTCCATGTATTCCATCACTTACAAGGGAATACACGACATGATAATAAACTGCTACTTCTATTGAAACTAATAAGAATAAAAGCAGACCATTTCCATCAAATAAAATATTTTCCACTTCCAATAATTCACAGAGAAAATATGCCAATACATACAATACTGCAGACAGAAAAAACATATGACTTATCATAATACCGACTTTAACAGCACTTCTGTGAAATGCAAACACTCCTTTCATTCTCAAAACTTCCTCAATTACTTTATTATCTTTCTGATATAAGAAATCAAAATTCATACCATACATAAGAAGAGATATCATAAAAAAAGATACTATTGCATATTGTATACCTGTCATCGAGCCAAATGGCGAAAACACCTTTCTTTCAAAAATCAAATCCCGAAACAAAATTGTCTTAACCAATGGCGTTACTACTAAATCCCCTACCTCTCTTAATGGAACATTTATCTCATATACTTTAGCTTCATCGATAGAAGCATATACACCAGCTTCTGAAATCCGGACTAATGAAACGCCGGCACTCAACAAACGCCGAAAAAAAATACCCTCTCTGGTCATATTTTCTGGAAAACATACCCGTGCCGGTATATTTTCTCCTGCATATATCTCCTCATAAAAACTCTTTGGCAATATAATTGCAGCCTGTAAATCTCCAGATACTAATCCACGCATAGCGTCATCTTCCTCGATATACTTGAAATCACAAATTGCTTTTACGCTTTCTATCGATTCAATATACTTTGCAATAACCCTCTCTCTATTATCATCTTCTGAAATGACAACACCTATGTTGATAGTGGAGACATTCTGTGTCTGCTGCAGCAAAATGCTGCATACAGACACACCTGCGACTACTATAATCCATAATGCAAAGCTGCTAAGACAGGTTTGTATCAAAACATTCCAGCTTCGTTTGTACTGATACCATAAATAAGATATAGGCATTCTCTGTTTAGAAGGACAAATTTGCTTTTTGGATCTCTTCTGCGATGTCTTCAAAGTCATTTTCTGATGCATTTCCAATATCAAATTCCTCTCCTTCTAATTCAACAAATTTTGCATCCTTAGAAACAACTGCTTCAAACTCTATATCAATATTCTCACCAACAACTTCAAATTCATCTGCCTTTAGTGTCACACCATTTCGATTAGAATCAAGAATCCCGGCAATATTACAACCTGCATATTCATTGCCTGCTTCAATTTCAAATGTATGTTCTTTATATTTGTATTCAACAGAAGCAACCTGTGTGCCCATAACACTAAGCTTTGTTTCTTCAACTCCTGATTTATCTGAGCCTTCTATCTCGAATACTGTCATTCCATCTACTTCTAATTCCATATTTTCTGTTCTGGTATTTCCACCTAAAAATGTCAATTCCACTTCTGCACCGTTTACTTCTGCCTGAATGCAAGCCAATTTACCACCAGATATATAGAAACATACTTCTATATCTGACATAAGATCTATGGTATCTTCCAATTCTCTAATAAAATTATCCACATCCAGATTCATCATATCCAGCATATCTTCGTACTCTTCCACAAGCAAATCTTCTACTGCCGCCAGTACATTTTCCATATTGTCCGATGTAATTTCTGTAGAATATCCCTTACATTTACGCTTTTTGCCGTCCACCTTAAATTCTTTTGTATCCAACTTTTTGAATTTGAGAGATTTGTACTCTTTTGAAATAGCTTTGGTTAATTTCTTTACCCATTCACTCTGTTTTCCGCCAGATGCAATTGCCTGCAGGGACTGATTTAGCATCTCTGCATCAATACCCTCATCTTCTAAAACTTGTATAATATATCCATCATTATCTCCTGTATAATCATATATAAATTTCTGGTCACTGACAGAAGGTACGCATACAGCTAAATTTTTATCATTTATTTCTGCTGTAAAATCCACTTTTGCTCCTGTTGCATTAACTTCTGCAGAAAGCTGAACCTTCTTTTTATTCTTTGCACAGGATGCCGTCACATTCATTGGAATACCTTCCACATTTCCGTCTGTAGTAATCGCAACCATACATTCATCTTTACGGAGTATTTTTGCTATATCGCCAAAATCACGCATCAAGTGACTCTCATCCTTAAAAGTCTTTGCAGCAGCAACCAAAACCTTTGTTCGCTTATTTAAAAAAGCTCCACTAAATATACCTGTTAAAACAACTGCTATTACTGCAACAATAACTCCAATAATAATAAATATCTTTCCAGGAGTTTTCTTATTCATATCAAATCTCATTTCATTTCCCATCAGAGGATTTGTCGGCTGACCTGTCATAGGGTCAAATACCATCCCTTCTCCGCCGGTTTCTTTTTTTATTGGTTCTCCTGTCATTGGATCAAACATCATTTCATCTGTATTAAATCCCATACTATTCCTCTTTTCTCTGATTACATTCTGACTTTGCTTAACAAAATCTCTTTATTGTTTACTTCCTGTAATACACCATCTGTCATAAAATAACATCTGTCTGCAAGCTCAATCTCACACTCATCATGCGTTGCCATAATCACAATTCCACTTTTCTGCTTATACGCTTGCAATAAATTGCGGATATTGTCTTTGTAATATAAATCCAAAGCTGTTGTCGGTTCATCTAAAACAAGAATGGGCGGATATCCAGCCATAGCACAAACGATAGATAAGCGTCTTTTCATTCCTCCGGATAAAACAGATACTTTCTTTTTTAGAATATCCTGTAATTGAAATACCTCTAAAACATATCCGTAATTTGCAGTTTTTGTCACTCCCCAGAATTTTAAATTATCTAAAACAGATAATTCTTCAATCAAAGGATTCTCCTGTGGAACATACCCACACAGCTTTTCAAACACTTTCTTTTCCTTTAATGGATTATGACTGTAATATTCTAATTCGCCTGCATCCGGCTTTAATATTCCTGTCAAAACCTTCAGCAGCGTAGTCTTTCCACAGCCATTTTTGCCAACTATGGCGACCATCTCACCGGCACTTGCATAAAGCGAACAATCCTTTAGCACTACCTGTTTTTTATAGGCTTTGACTATATGACTGACTCTAATCATTATTTTAATGGCACTCCACACTTTATACAGAACTTATAATTAGAAGCATTCTGTGCACCACAGCTGCCACAATAAATCACATCTGCCGCAGACTGCACTCCTGTCCCTTGTATCACAGGCTGTATAGGACTTCCCATGAACTGATTTGGCATCGGATTCTGTCCGGTTCCTAAAATCTGCTGTTCCTGAACAGACAACATTGCAATTCTTTCTTCCTGCACTTTAATTTCTTTTTGTTTTTCTTCAATCTGACCTATCAACGGTGCAACCTGCGCTTTTAAATCCACATCCTGTGTCCATATACTATAAACAATTTCGCCAATCTGTTTCTTTAAAGTAATTATTTCTTCTTCCAAAGTAGCTATGTATGTTTTACACTTTGTCTCCTCCATAAAATTATTTGTCTTAACATTCAATGTTGTAATACTTTTTGCAAAAGCATCTTTTAAAGAAGCCATTTTTCTTCCTCCATTATTTTTACACCACATGGTGCTTTTTACTAAAACCAAACCTTATTTAATAACAAATTTCCTTATCAATAGAAGCATTTTTTTCTCTCTGCATAATTACCTCTTCTACATATTTTCCAACTGCGCTTTTATCTGTATCTGTATAAATAATAGTTGTGTATAAGTCCTCGTCGTCGCTAATAACTCTATCCAGCAAAATCACTTCTGTACCTGCTGCCTGTGCATCCTGAAGAAGAACTTCCCATTCAGAATCCTTTTCTGCAGATATCAGCAAATAATCAATTCCATCCTGTATATATTTTTTTGCAGCCATAAGCAAAGTCTCATTGTCCTGTGCATAAGCAAAGCTTGCTTCATAAACCTCTTCATTTTCGAACAAATCTTTTAAAGCTTTATCTAGCTCTCCGCCACTTGATTCATTCCAAACAACAGCTACTCCTATTGGACCTTCTCTTTCAAAATAGTAATTTACCTCTTTTACTACCGAAGTATCTTCTGCCGTCCCATCTTCTGTCGGCTCATCCAATGTCTGACTGTCATGCACCGGTTCTTCTTCTGCAGATGCTTCTTCCAATACTGATTCCGAGACCATATCCTCCTTTGCAACATATGTGCTAACATACACATTCTCATACCCATGCCGTTCTATTTCTTCTATATATTTTTCGATATATTCAATCAGTATTTCACTTTCATCAACCTTGACTATATCTTCCAAAAGTTCCATAGTCTCTTTATAGACACCCTTTTCTTCCAATACCGTCAAAGTCTCCTCAAATGCTTTTCTATCCGCTGAATTTTCATCCGACACATTCTTTATGATTAAAATCACACATAGCGCAAGCACGAGTATTAGTACACCTATCAAGATACCTAAAACGATTTTCATGGGATTCTTCTTTGGTTTCGAAGGAAACATATTCTGTGCATCCAATACACTTCCACAATTTGCACAAAAACCCATATTTTTGTCTGTTACTTCACAACCACAAAATGGACAAATCATTCCCATACCTCCTTTATCTCCAGCAATTCATACAAACCTTCCCGCAGCTCTGCCACAGACCCAATCCGCACCTTCCGATCCAGTTTTGTCGCCCGGTGAATCAATTCCAACCACTCTTCTGTCAACTGCACCTTCGCATCCTCCGGCAATGCAATATCTGCATTCTCATTATTCACGCGATTAATTACATCCATAGGCTTTTTGCCTGTCAGCAGATAAAACATGGTAGCTCCCACGGCATATACATCTGTCCATGGTCCTTCACAGGCTGCCACGCCTTCTTTTGCTGTCAAATACTGCTCTGGTGCTGCATAATCCAGTTTCAAAAAAGAGGCATTTAATACCGGCTGCCTGCTCTCCGTAGTCTTTGCCGCTCCCATATCAATCAGAACAATCCTATTCTCCTTGTCCCGGATAATATTTCCCGGACTAATATCACTATGTACCAGTGCTTTTCCATGCATCTCCTCTAATACATTTAAAAGCGGCAATATAATATCTGCCATCTCTGCCGGAGTATATGGCTCATACTCTCTATGACGCATTTCCTTACCAATACTGATACCTTCTACAAACTGCATTACCATATATAGAGAATCATTTGCCTTAAAAGCATCGTATACAGTCACAATATTCGGTACATGCATAAATATAGCCGTCACCTGTATCTCTCTGCCAAAAGACTGCATCCCATATTGAAATGCTTTCAACAGATTCGACTTCTTTACAGACACATATTCCTCATCCCGCTCTGCCCACTGCTCTGGAAAATACTCCTTTACCGCCACTTTACGATGCAGATAAATATCCTCACACAAATAGGTAATACCAAATCCACCGATACCTAAGCATCGTATAATCCGATATCTGCCATCCAGACAAAAATCAGCCGGCAGTACCTGCTCTAAGCCTTCTGCTGAAATTTCCTCTTTTTCAGATACTTCTGTTTGTTCCTCCTGGATTTCTTCCTCCGTCCGTGTCACCAGCCACTCCAAAAACACTTCCGGCTCTATATCTTCATACTTCATGGAAAAAATCAAAACATCCCGTTTTGCGATAGTCTTGATACTTAATATCTCCACTATCTTCTCCTCACTCTTTGTCGCCCGGTACAACTGATATGCCAGATCTTTTAATATTTCCTTGTCATATTCTTCTGCATATAATACCCACACCGGACAATTCAGCACATAATCTTTCATCTGCCAGACTGTAAAATTTTCAATTTCTACAAATATCTTCTCCACGAAATAGCGCCCATCCAACACATCTGTCGGATTCCACTTTGAACTCGTCGTCTGCTCCATCATATTCTCTCTCCATATATATCCAGATATAATTCCGCAATGGAATGATATCTGTCTGCGATATTCAGCATCATACCTTTACGCAAAGCAATATCCACCTGTTCCGTTATAGGCACACCTAACATCCGAAGCCACTGTACCGTGTCATTTTTCTGCCGCTCCTTTGCCTCCGGAATCCGTATACCTGTCAGCAGGTAATAGATACTGGCACAGATACTATAGACATCTGTCCAAGGTCCCTGTCTGCCATTTTTGTCATACTGCTCCGGCGGTGCATAGCCATGCTTTAACAAAACCGGGGCATTTTCACTTTTTTCAAAATTTTTCGCCGCTCCAAAATCAATAAGCTTCGCTTCTCCATTCCTTGTGAGCATAATGTTATCCGGACTGATATCCCTATGTATAATATTGGCTTTATGCACCTCGTGCAACGCCTTGAGCACATCCCGAAGCACCGCAAATACAATGTTGGGGGCTAATCTTCCGCCCATATTCTGGGCATATTTTTTCATATCAATGCCATCAATATATTCCATCACGATATATGCGGTATTGTTTCCATAAAAGAAGTCCCGCACCGATACAATCCCCGGCATCAGATAAAACTTCGATAAACTTTCTGCTTCTTTGATATAAGCTTCTAGCCCACTGGTATACGCCTGTTTGGCACGGGCGATGGTCTGTGTCTGCATCAGCATACTATACTGTACAGACACAGATATCTGCTCCGCATAGCTTACGGCATCCGGATTACGAACTGCCACGGACCGGGGGAAATATTCCTTGATACATACTTTTTTACTCTGGTAAAAATCCCATCCGATATAGGTAATCCCAAAACCGCCAATACCAATCACGCGCCCAATCAGATATTTACCGTTTAAGATTTCATATACTGGCAGAGCATTTTTTTGGCATTGGCTCTGGTACTTCGCTAAGTCAAAGCCACATAGTGGGCACACTTCTATTTTTTTATCAAATTCTACCATACAACCCATACATAAATGATTCGGGTCTACAAGTCTTTTTGCCATGATATTTCCTCATTCTTCTTTCGCATATTGGTTTTTTGGTGTGATTTTTAGCATATGGATTTGAGGATAGAATTATAAATTATTTTCTACCAGCATTACCACCAAATACTCTTGGCTGTTCCTGCGGTTGTGGTTCCGGCTGCGGTTGTGGTTCCGGCTGTGGCTGTGGTGTCGGAACCGGCTGCGGTTTCGGCTGTGGTTTTGGTCCATTGCTTAGAAGTATTTCTATCACTACCGTTTCCTTTTTCAGAAGATTTATTTTTTCACCGGCATGTATGCTCTGGGACAGTACACAGTCCTTGTCTACTTCACTGCTATACTCTTTCTCCTCTGCATATGCTACTGTCACAAGCTCTGTCAGACCATTTGCCTTAAGCGATTCTTCTACTTCCTCCTGTGTCATACCGGAAAAATCCGGTACTTCCACTTCAAAGTCTGCTTCTTCTCCACCCATGGAAAGGGTCAGGATAATATTCTCCGTAGTCTCCACTTCTGTACCTGCGGAGATATTTTGTCCATAGCAGCAGCCTTTCCCGATCTCTTTAGAAAATGCATACTGAATGCACACCTGTCCTTTGTGAAGTTTTGCACCCTCTTCTCCCTTTTCTATTCTGGTATTCCACTTATAAGGATCTTCATATATTTCTACAGCAAAATTTTTCGCTGTAAAGTAATCTATGATTTCCTGTTCTGTCATATCTACACAATCCGGCATGGTATACCGGACATCTCCACCACTGACAGTAAAAAGCATCTCTTCTCCCTCAGTTACATCCGTTCCTGCCTCTATAGACTGTGCCAATATGATTCCTTCTTCTTTATCACTTAACACATACTGAACAGAAACCATATGTAAACCTATGCTCTCTAATTCTTCCTCTGCCTCTTTTAGTGACATATCCTGATAATCTGCGATACGAACCTTGCCGTCTTCTACAGAACTTTGCAATACTGCCACCTGCTTCGAATGGTTCTTTGCAATGGCGATTCCCCCTGCGATTCCGCCACCGACAAGACAGATGAGCAAAAAACAGATACTAATCTTTGCTGCCATTGGTAATCCGGCAATTTTGCCGGTAAAGGACTTGTCCCCTTTTACTGCCGGCAAAATCCACTTAGGTTCATACACCGGTACAAAATCCGAGCCGCCTAAGGCTTCCATAAACTCTGCCGCACTTTGCAGACGGTATTCCGGCATAATATTCAGACACACCATAATCGCAAGCTCCGCCTGTTCCGGGAGATTTACCCCCAAAGCGGACGGAGGTACCAACGAATCATTTATCACCCGTTCATTTGCCGCCATCGGCTTTTGCCCTGTCAGCATCCGATAAAATAAAGCTGCCACAGCATAAATATCCGTATAGGGTCCCTGCGGTGTTTTTCTGCTGTACTGTTCTATCGGTGCATAACCCACCTTAAGCATAATATCTGCATTGGTATTCGCCATGGCAGATGCGTGCTTTGCTGCACCGAAGTCAATCAGCTTAATCACCCCTTCATTGGTAACAAAAATATTGTCCGGTGCGATATCTCTGTGCAATACACCTCTCTGGTGAATCGCTTTTAATGTATCTAATACTGTTAAAACTACCCTTCTGCACCACTCATAGTCTTTCTTGTTTCCGGACATCTTCAAGATGTGCTTGACATCCATCCCTTCTAAGTATTCCATGACGATATAACCGGTTCCATTTTCCTCGAAAAAGTTCGATATCTCTACAACACCCCTGATATCCTGCAAAGCTGCGACACTTCTCGCCTCCTCTAAGAACTGGCGCAATCCCTTCTGAAATCTGGGTTCTAAGCTTTTATCCGGAACCGTTACCGTCACGCTGTCATTTCCTCTGGTGATGTACTGCTCCGGATAAAACTCCTTAATAGCTACCTTTCTCAGCAGCAGGTGATTCCATCCTATGTAAGTATTGCCAAAACCACCTGCACCAATTGGGTATCCTACGATAAATTTTCCCTGTAATATTGTCCCGGGCCGAAGAAATTTCTTATCAACCGGCTCTTCTATCAGACTCTTGCCACAGGCAGGACAGGTATTTCCATTCTGCTCAGATATCTGAGCCATACAATGATAACAAAGTTTCATGTTGTACTCCCTCTGTGAATTTATTTTCTACCAGCATTACCTGCTTGTACACTCGTTTGATTTGATAAAGAACCTGCTGCTTCTGCTTTATCATCCTTATCATCTTTTTCAACTGTTTTTTTCTTCTTTTTTACCACCGGTTTTTCTTTTGTTTTAATCGTAATGGTAAGATTATCCGTATTTTTAAATACTGCTACTTCTTCACCGGTATCATTATTCACAACTGTTACTCCCAGCACCGGCTGACTTCCATCCTTGCTTCCAGACCAGTTGATCACCGTATTTTTCCATGCCACCTTATCCCGTAATGCAAATCCTGTGAGATTTGTCGGTATCACTTCCTTGATGGCACGAAGCAAAATACCATTCTGCAGCATTCCCATATCGGTATGCATATCCAGCCTGCTTCCGGATGGCACTGTCTGTTCAAAGATGTACCCTTTTTTATAGTGGATATTGTCAAAGGTATAATATTCCTGGTCAATCAGGGATGTTTCTGCCAAGGTTTTCTCGCCACGCTGTTCCATATCCTTTTCATTCACCAGCTCATATACTGCATACTCTGGCAATGTATCTACCGTTTCACCTACGAAATTGTCTAAAGATTCCCAATAGAAAAATTCCGAAGCATAATATTCCACCTGCCGGATATCGGAAATAGCGATTTCCTGTCTTTCCTGTCCCTGTGCCTTTAAGTCTTCAGCAGTGATTATAGTACCATCCGTCTTTACTATCTGTTTTAAGTCAAAGTAATTGCCACCTACCGTTTCCTTATCTGCTACAAATACATTGGCATCAGTGGTATCCAATCCAATTTTTTCAGCTAAGGTATAGGCATTCATTCCTCTTAATTCGCTATAATATGCTGCATCACTTCTATAGACAATATAGGTAATATCTCCGGATATGGAGTTTCCATCTATGGTTAATCCATAGGTATTTATATTTTCTGTCCCTTCTGCACTATTTTTTACCAGTTCTGAAAGGTTCAGAGAATCCGGTATGCCTTCCTGTCCTGCAATACTTCCGCTTAGGCTTTCATCACTGGTATATACATAGGATGGCTCAATGGACAGTTCCCATTTATACTCCTTATTGAGCTGCGCTATATATTTTTCTGCATCTTCTAATGATTGTGTCTCCATACTTGCCAAAATGATATCTTCATTTGTCAGATTTCCATTTCCTGTATCTGAAAGTTTAAAGAGTAATACACCACCTGCTACTACCACTATCAGTAAACCGGCTACTAATATCTTTGCCCAGACCGGGAACTTACCGGTTTCGTGTTTTCTCTTTTTGACTTTTAGCCGCTTTACCGTGGGGCTGGTCAATTCCTGCAGAAATTTTTCTGCGGACGGTGTACGCTCATCCTTGTATACATTGATGGCATTCATCAATGCGTTTTCGATATTTACAGGAATTGATACCCCCATTTTTGACGGTTCTTTGAGTTCATCTAAGAGCGCCCGTTCCACAGATTCCTGTGGAACGACTCCTGTAATCATACGGTACATAACAGCTGCTACGGCATACACATCTGTCCATGGACCTCTCTGTCCACGACTTCTATACTGTTCCTCCGGTGCATAGCCCTGTTTTAAGATAATGGCAAGACTCTTAGAATTTGCTGTAGTCACATATCTGGTAGCACCAAAATCCAACAATTTAATCTCACCGGTATCTGTCACCATAATGGTTTCCGGTGCAATATCACAATGGATAATATCCATAGGATGCACCTTGCTCAATCCTCGTAAAATCGTCTCTATAAACTGTTTTGCTTCTTCTACGCTGTATTTTTTGCCTGCATCTAAGATTTCTTTTAATGTCTGGCCTTTTAAATATTCAGAGACCACATATCCGGTATCATTTTCTGCTATACAGTCATACACCTTTGCTATTCCTTCCGGATTTCCCAATTGCTGGATACGGTTTGCTTCATTCAGGAAATTGGTCAGACCATTTTCAAACTGTGTCATGGCATCTCCTGAATAAATAGTTATTTCCTTTTCGCCTTCTGATCTGGTAGAGAAATCACTGGGCAGATATTCTTTGATGACAACTTTTTCATTTTTCTCTGCATCAAATCCCATATAGGAAATCGTATGTCCACCATAATTTAACACTTTTCCAATAATATACTTGCCTCCCATAATCGTTCCGGGATTTAGATAATACGACTCTTGTGTATATGTCGCTTCATTAAATCCACAATACGGGCAGCTCGTTATATGATCTTCTACCTGATTCATACAACCCATGCATAATTTCATATTGTTTTCCTTCACTTTCGTAATTTATTTTACCGATACTTTTTTCGTAAATGTTTTTTTGCCATTCTTTCCATAATAAACCGTTATTTTGAATCTTAATTTACTATATTTATCAACAAAACTTTTCTTCAGCAGTACATAAGATTCACTATTGCTTTTAGGTTTTGAAAGATATTTATCAAAGTCACTATTCAACAATTTATCATTTTTAAATTCAAGAATTCTAATATTTATTTTGGTAGCCCCTTTGATGTCATATTTAAATGCGAATTCATAATCACCTTTATAATTCTTTTTTATTATTTTTATATCTGGTTCTGGTATAACAATCTTGACATTTACAGTATAATTTCTTCCATTCAGATTTACCTTAACAGGAATACTCTTCTTAATCTTTACTTTACTATTTATCTTTGTCGTAATCGTTCCGTTACTGCTTACTGTAAAGTATTTCTTGTATTTTGAAGCATTGTCTAAGGTCATTCCCTGAAATTCAGAAGTATTACTGATTATATTTGAAATTGTTAGCTTTTTGCCCCATACAACTGTGGCTTCTGTCTTTGGAGTAACAACTTCTTTAACTACAGCTCCACAATGTTTACAGTAATATGTATACTTACCTTCTTTGGCTGCTGTTGCTGTTACTGTATCTTTACCATTGCCTGCTATGTGACCATTATTTACTGTCACACCGGATACGGTTGTAGAATTTCCTGCTTTATCTTTTACAACGATTGTATATGTGATATTTGCAGCATCTAATGTATATTTGCCAGCTGTAGCGGTAAGTACTCTACCATTTGCGGTAACTTCTGCTAAATTATCATCTGCTACTGTAAATGTCTGTGCAGAACAATATGTACCTGGTTTTGCATTAACAACCGGTGCTGTCTTGTCGATGACAATTTTGTCTGAAGCTAAATATATGACAAGGCCGTCTCCATTGGTCACTTTTGCATATACATAATGTGCTCCGCTTGCTTCAAGTGAAAATCCTAAATCAGCATCTTTTTTCCACTCTATATCCTCTTTTTTCAGCTCTTCTAAACTTCGTTTTGTATCTGAAATTACATATTCCATACTTGTGACACCACTCTCGTCATCATATGCACTCAGATGAAATGTAAGGGTCTTATTCGTATAGATTTCACCATTTGCATCCAGACTGCTCCATCTATAACCATCTGTAATTAATGTTGCTATTGCTGCTGTAGTATCCGGAACTTTCACCGTGTATTCAAATCTCACGATATCACTGTCATACATTCCATCTTTTCTAGCAAATGCCTTAATAATTACTGTTTTCGTCTTTCCCTCTGCTCCAGTTACCTCTATCGGAGTATTTTGAGTATACTCTTTAGACCCAGTAGTTATTTGATTTGCTGAATCTATTGGATCTTCCGGCTCTGTACCATCTTCTGAAACAGTGTAGTATATTTTTGCATCTGATGTACCTGTAGAAAGTTCTATATTTCCACCAGACACATAAAAGCTCTTTTCATTAGATGCACTTACAGTCTTTGCTTTTGGTGCAACAACTGTATCGGCCGCTACTACAGTTACATCAATTTCCACCGTCTTTAATGCATCTGCTACAGTGTAACCTTCTAAACCTTCTATAGTTCCTTTTAATGTAAAATTCTGCTCTTCAAGCTTCTCTGGATCATATAATTTTTCAGTAATATCTTCCCAAGTAACTTCGAATTCTCTTGTATCTTTACCTACTCGCTGAATCCATGCTGTCACTTTTTCAGGTAATCCAAGTGCATTTGCTGCTGTTCCATTTGCTGCACTAATAGCGTTTGGGGCAATAATAGATATAACCTCTGCAGGATTTACATTTACTGTTACAGAAACCGTTACCTTTTTATCTTCTGATACTGTTGTCGCTGACAATTTTGAAGTATCATAATCACTTAAATCAATCGTTCCCGTTACTTCAACACTCTGGTTCTCATCATTTTCTTGTTTATAATTCTCTTCCTTAACAGCATCCCATGTTACCAATACATCTGTAGTCTTATTATTCGTCATGGTAACCTTAACCGTATTAGGTAATGGAAACTCTTCTGCTTTTGTTCCATTTAAAACATCATTAATTGCATCTATTTTATCTACACTAGCTACTGTTGCTTTACTCACTGTAACTTTTGTATAAACATTCTTAGAAAAATTATCCGGATTCTCATATGCATCAAATTCAGTATCATTAATAGTTCCTATTACATAGAATGTATATTCCTTAAGATTATCTTTATCATAATCTCCTAATATATCATTCCATGTTATATCCAATGATTTTTTAATATTTTTTCCACTTTCATCTTTCGCATCTAATGTTATCTCTACAGCTTTCGGTAATCTATCCTTTAATGTGTCTAATGTTATTTCTGTTCCATTAGCGAATGTAGTTACTGTACCTTTTATTGTCGTACTATCAACATTTATGATTTTTGCAGCTTTTACAACAACTGTAATATTTACACACTTATCCGCATCTACAACCTGATAATTATCCAAACCTTGTACTTGACCAGTCACACTAATTCTCTGTTTTGTAAAACTTTCAGCATAATCGAAATCCCCCCAGCTTACGCTTAAAGCAATTGGTTCATTCGCATTCTTTTCTGTTGTAAATACTACTCGTTGCGGTAATGCATTGATTATCTCTTCTTTGGTGCTTCCATTTTCTACATAAATAGTATTATCAAAGGAACTAATCTTTTTTAATATCGGATTACGCACAGACACATTAACGGTCGTAGTGGCTGGTTCTGTTCCCTGAGTGTATGTCTCGCCCATTGGGTTGTAGTCTATTGTAATTTCATTGTCGCCTAAATTTAAATTACTTAAAAAGCTATTTTTTAATGTAATTCCACTGTCTGTTTCAATATAATCTGTTCCTTTGTTTAAAGGATTCTCTCCACAATAAACTGAATTGATTGTATTACCATTTAATTCCAAATCAACCTCTATATCTTTGGAGATTTCTTTTACATATTTAATTTCATTCAATGTAACTCCTACATTTTCATAAACAACAATACCTGTAGAATTTACAATTGTTTCATTTTCTGCTTCGTCTATTACTCTAGCATAAACATATGTTTTGCTCCTTGCTTGCAAGGTAACCCCATCAGAATATGTTTTCCATTCAACATCATTGAACTGATCAAGCTTTTCTTTGGATTCACAATACTCTACGGTCTTTACATCTGCATCTTTATAGTCAATTGTCCACTTTGCACTTGTGAAATACCAATCCTTTGCACTTTCAGTCTCTGTCACTACATTATCTCCCACTTTGATATTCACAGTCGGAGCAGTAAGGTCTATCTTACATGTTGCATCATCACTTTTTATAGTTTCACCAATTTTGGCAACTGCTTTAATAGTTGAAGATTTTTCTATATCGAATGATGCAGTATATTTGGTCATTTCGCCATCACCAATAGAATAAAAAATCTCTGCTTCTGTATCATCGCAAGTTATATTTATAGTATAATATGGTTTCTCTTTATCCGTTTTTCTTGCAGCTTCTATTTTCGGTGTTGCGACACCATTTTTTACAGTTACTTTTTTTGTAGCTTTGTTATCCGCTTTATCTGTGACAGTAATTTCATAAACTGAACCAGTTGCAGATAATGTATAACTCTGATTCTCAACAAATTTTAATGTTACATCCTCTCCATTAACAACTACACTTTTTATATAATTTTCATTAACCGAAAAACTGGTATCTGCGTAATATATGCCATTATCAATTACATCAATTACAGGATTAACTTTATCCAACACAATTCCATCTGTGGATAAATATGTAACATTATCACTTGCATCTGTAAGTTTTGCATATATTACAACCTTCTTTTCATTATCATCCTCTACACTCAAAGGATAGCTTTTTCCAGCCTCTGCATCTACCCAATCTTTAACCTCTTCCATGCTCTTTGGAATATTATCTCCATCAGCAATATAGTATTGAATTGTTGCATTTACTCCCTCATCTAAAACAATTGAAAACTCCTGATTGGTATTATAAAAATCATTAAACTGAATTTCTTCAACAAAAGAACTCCAATTCTTATCTTCTTTTCCTAATGAAATCTTTCCACTAAGTTCTACCTCTTCATCCGGTGTTGTATCATCACCACTTCCTAACTGCTCTTCTTCACCATCTTCTTGTACTCCATCACCTTCTGTGGTTGTTTCTCCACCTTCTTCTGTCGTCTCTCCTTCTGTCGCCCAAATCTTCGCATCCGGTATTGCTGTTACCAACATCGCTGCTGCCAATACCCATGCCAACCATCTTTTTAGCGCAAATTTCTTCTTCATAGCTTTTCTCCTTATCTTTTTATGTATTTTTTAAACTTATTTCGTTGTACTTATAAAGTCCGCACAATAGTTCTGCAATACACTATCATCCATCTTTGGCTCTTCCTGTGCTGCGATTGTATCCAGACCTTTAGCAAATTCATCCATCGCTCCTGTTGCATTTGTAACTAATACACATGGGGTTTTATCCTGCACTAAGGTTACAAAGTTACCGAATTTACGATTATAGTTCTCAAAGTCTAACAAGCAGGAACGGAGAAGCGGATATGTCATGGCACCTGTGCTAGTTGCTTTTTTATCCTGTCCGTTCTGTGTCAGCATAACCCAGAGAAGTCGCATACATGCGGTTCTTTCGTCTTCTGTAGCTGTATCTGAGATAGCAAATCTCTCGGATAATACCACCAGAATCCTGCCATCATCCGTTACGACGGATGTATTGGAATAATCTGATACCGGGTTTGCTCCCTTTTCTCCCTGCTCCTTGGAAAGAGCATTCATTCTGCTCCGGAAGGTTACATCTGCTACAATACTGTTGCCATAGATGTCTCCATAGGACTTATCTTTGATTCCTGCATTCAGGATATAGGCATCCTTCATGACTGTCTGATTGTATTTCATGATATCCGTCATATCCACACGCATCGACGGTTCCGGATTTTCTTTTCTGTCTAATACTTTCTGCCATCTGGTATTCCGCAGGATAAGTGCCATTGGTACTGCTTCTCCTGAAAACACTGCATAACCCGGATTTAAAAGTTCTTCTACTAAAAGCTCTTCTCCAGTTTCAGGCACTAAAGACTCAAATTCTATCGTTCCTTTTTCCGTATCTACCTTGGACTGGGCAAATTCGATACCTTCTATATCTGTCTCATCGTCCTGTACCAATGCATTGTCCTGATGATATTCTATGGATGCATGATAGAACAGCAATGTATTCAGTCCGGTGGGCATTTCTGTCATATCCGGGAAAAGTCTTTCGTATTCTGACATATATTCATAAGACGAAAGATCTAAGGATTCATACACATTGTCTGTCAAAGATACCAGACCATAATCCGACAGGTTTGCCACATGGTCAGAGATAAACATCTGTGGCATGTCATCTGCCTCTGCTGCTGCCGCAAGATCTGTCTCTATATCCTCATGTACTTCTACCGTATATGTCACCTTTTGATTATCTTTCTGCATCCGTTTAACCTTCTGTACAGAAGCATCCATCTCTTCTATATTTCCGGTGATGGTATCTGTAAATCCACCATCGCGAAGAGATTCTAACCAGGCTTTCTGGTCTTCATTTTCTACCCACACTTCGATAGCAGTTCCAGCTGCTACCACCCCATCAAAGATACGGTTTTCCGGTTTCAATATGGTTGTATAAAGTCCAATAGCTATACCTACTGCCATAACCAGAAGTCCGGTGGTTGCTAATATCCAGTTTCTTCTACGTTTTCTCTTTTTCACCTTTTCCTTAGGATATTCTGCTATTCGCTTGTTATTTAGTGCATCCTCGAACTGCTGGATTCCCTGAAAACGAAGTTCCGGCCGTACTGCCATAGCTTCCATGATGGCACGGTCTGTATTGGCACTGATTTCAACCCCATATTCTAATGGTGATTTTAATTCATCCTTGAATTCTCGCTCCGTTGACTCCATCGGTTTTACACCAGTAAGCATCTGAAAGAGAATCGCTCCTACGGAATA
The DNA here is from genome assembly GCA_017625255.1 of Lachnospiraceae bacterium. Lineage (GTDB taxonomy): Bacteria > Bacillota > Clostridia > Lachnospirales > Lachnospiraceae > Roseburia_B. The sequence goes on along the minus strand of JAGALK010000129.1, from coordinate 16,529 downwards.
GATATCTGAGAAAAATCCCTGCTTACTGGCATCTCGATACTGTTCTGGAGCAGAGTAACCTACCTTAATAACCTTCTCTCCTGCCAGACCTTCCTTGCTGTTATTTAACTGGGCAGCACCAAAGTCGAAGATTTTAATGGATTTCTCATTTGCGATAAATATATTATCCGGGCTGATATCCCTATGAATGATACCTTTACTATGTATCTTTTTTACCGCCTCTATAATAAGTCCGATAACTGCCATTGCAGCTTCCGGTCGCATGGCACCCTGTTTTTCCAAATAGTCTTTTAGCAGTACACCTTCCACGTATTCCATTACGATATAGGCTGTCCCATTTTCTTCGAAGAAATCATATACATTTACGATATCCTTCGCTTTACCGAACTGCGCCACGCTCTGGGCTTCTAACAGGAATCTGTCTAACTGCTGCTTGTACTGTGCCTGCTTATCACCGGATAACAGACCCACACGACATTCTCCCGGTGAACGATTTACTAATCCCATAGGATAAAATTCCTTAACTGCTACTATCACACCAAGGGTTATATCAAAACATTTATAGGTAATACCGGATCCACCAAAACCTACTGCTTTTCCCACGATGAAATGTTTGCCAAGAATTGTCCCCGGCATCAGATAGTGCGGCTGTTCCGGTGGAGTTCCTTCTACATATCCGCAATAAGGACACACTTCATACTGTCCTTTTACGCTAAAACAATTCATACACAATTCACTTGCCATTTTTTTACTCCTTTATTCAAGACGAAAAGTATTCTTTGCATCACCAATAGCGATTACAGAACCCGGCATAATATCAATTTCTAAGTTCTGTGGAATACAATCCTCAGAACCATTCACATATGTTCCACTGCTGGAATAATCATAAATCGTATATTTTCCTCTTTCGCTGTCCCATTTGATACTACAGTGATTGCGGCTTACCCTTCGTTCATTTTCGAACATGAGATGATTATCTGCTGCTCTTCCCAGCTTGATATAATTTCCATCTGTAAATGGAATTTCTGCACCTGCATACATTCCGGTCAGCCCTACCATGACACCTCTTGGCTGTGCCCCCACTGTCTGGAGCGGCTGCTGATGTCTGGTTTGCTTTTTGGGTGCAAGTCCATTCTGCTGTCCTTGAACTGCTGTTGTCTGTGCGGCTGTCGTTTCCTTTGTCACCATACTGTATTTCGCTTTGATTTTTTCCTGTTTTATCTCATTTATCTGTGGTATCTCTGTCTTAGCTTTTTGCTTACGCGGTGTAAGTGCCAATGCAATTATGGATATTACAAATACCAAACCTGCCAGAATCAGATGTATCAGACATGCAATTCCATGACTAAAGACACTGTTTCCTGTATCTGCCGGCCATAAACCAGATACAGTAAATACCATTCCTACATACATACCCGAAACAAGAATTCCTAATATACTGCTAAATACCTGTCTTGCACTCCCTACCATTCCCCATATACAGGCAATCAGGGCTAATATCACCGGTGCTATCATAAGTGCAGCAACCCATAGCATCTGCTCGGATGTTATATCATTTGATGCTGCTTCTCCATAAGGTAAATTCTGTCCAAATAACCCTCGGATATAATCATATGCAGACCATGTTAATGTAGGATAATTTTCCTGTGTACACACAGTAACCGGTAGAAACACGGCTACTAAATTAAGTAAAATCAGTATTCCGCCAAAAACACGGAATCCCTTTGCTGCACGATTCATTTCTTACCACTCCTCGTTTTATTCTTCATCTTTTTTATTTTCTTTTAACCAATCGCTCCAATTAAACTTCTCACCGCACAATGGCATGAAGAGTAGCTCCACTTCTCCGATTGTGATTCTGTCGTATGCTTCTATCTTGATGGGATTTAATACAACCTCATCATTTCTATATACAAGACTGCTGGTATCTCCCGGCTGCATCATATAGATGTGTGCCTTTGGCTCATAGATGACTGTGGCATGTTTGTCTCTAGATACACTCTTATCCTCTGTCAATGCCACATCCATCTGTGGATTTCTTCCGATAAAGTTTTTGCCAACCTTTAATCGGAAATCTGTTCCCTTATGACTGCCATTTAATGCAATCAGCCATCCCACACATGGAGTAGTCACTTTATTCACTGGTCGGTATGCCGGTGCTGCCGATGCTGTTGACTGCATATTCTGTGTAACAGTCGGCTGTGGTGTCGATGATGTCTGATACAACGGAACGGTTGACTGTGATGATACCCCAAAATCCATGTCAAAAAATCCTACGGTATGGTCATCATCCTCGGCTTCAGTTACCCCTGCACCATAATTTTGCTGTGTAAAGGGTACTGTCACATTATTGACCTGCGGCTGCTGTGTAAGTGGCACAGTGATGTCATTGGTCTGCGGCTGCTGCATAAGTGGTACTGTCATGTCATTGGTCTGCGGCTGCTGCATAAGCGGTACCGTTACATCACTTTGCTGATGCTCTATTTCTAATGTAGAGGGTTCTTCTGTGACAGTCGTACCATACCCTCCAAAAAAATTGATTGCACCACCGGCCGCTGTCCGATTTCCTGCCTGCGCATTGCCCGCCATGATATCTGCACTCTCATCAAATACTTCTGTCAGATCACTATCTACTTCATTTTCATTACACTGTGGACATGCCGTATATTTTTCTTTATCAAAAAAATGACCTTTTGGACATCTGGTTAAATTCATCGTCTTATCTCCTTCATATCTTTTTCTCTATACATAATCATGGCTACAGATGTATTATCCTGAGAATGGGAGTTTGCATGGGTAGCAGCTTCTACAAGTGCCTCCGCTTTCTGCTCAGGTCTTACGGTATCATCTGTAATGATTCGCTTAATCTGACTATCTGGGAGTGTTTTTGTGATACCATCACTGCAAAGCATAATGACATCTCCATACTTCATCTCAAATGGTGTCTCATTGATATCCATCAGACTTACATTTCCTATTCCAAGAAAACTGATAAGAGCTTCCTTTTGTCTTTTTGCCATAGCTTCTTCCATGGTCATCTGTCCTGCCTGTACCATCTCCTGCAGACGCAACCAATAGTTGTGATCTCTGGTCACCTGTTGCATCTGATTTCCCCGGATGATGTAAATTCGGCTGTCACCTACCGATGCCCAATACAATTTATTATCTTCTGCGATACAAGCCACCATCGTAGTTCCGGAGCCTTTTCCATTTTCTTTTGGAAATGAAGAAATTGTACGGTCAATGGCTACGATTCCTTGTCTGAAAAATCCCGGGATATCCACTTTTGGTACTTTCTCTAGCTTCTGAAATCCCTGCTTCATCATCTCTATTGCCGTCTGGCTGGCTTTTCCGCCATCTGCCATTCCGCCCATTCCATCACATACGATTGCCATAACTCTGTTTTTTTTATTGGCAGCCAACACTTTTCCCGGTGTTACATATACTGCATCCTGCTGATACTCTCGATTGCCGGTAGCTGTACGGACTAATGTAGCTAATTCCGGCACTTTTCGTTCCACTCTTTGTGGCTGTGCCGCCACAGCTGCTGCCTCTTGTTCTAACATCTTTTTTTTCTTCCAAACATTCTATATCAATCCTTTCATATATTTACTTTTACTGGTAATATTCCTGACTGATATCCGGTCCATTCTTTGGCATATGGAATACAAACTTTTCACGACCGGCAGTGATAATATCACCATCTAACAGCATACGGCGTGCACTTAGCTTCACTCCATTTACAAAAGTACCATTTGTAGTTTCTAAATCTTCGATGTAACATCCCATCTTTGTCACTTCTATGACAAAGTGCTGCTTTGATAATCTGTCATCATCAAAATAAATATTACATATATCCGAACGCCCTATGAAAAGACTTCCCTCAACATTCCATTCTACATCCTTGATAGCACCCACGCGGTCTGTGATTGTCAGTCGTATAAGCTGGGTATCGACTTCCAAGAAATCCTCTGATGTCAAATCTACTACTTTTACATTCTTCTTTCTGACGATAACAATAATGATAATGACAAGAATCATCAGAAGTACCAATGCTACTGCTACAACTGCAAGCCATGAATAGTTTTCCAGAAATGCTTCTTTTTTTAATTGTGCCTCGTTCACACCTATTTCTGTGGTAAAATCTAATGAAACATTCATAACATTCGCGTCTTGAGATTCATCATGTATATCTGAACATTTCAAAGTATATTCTTGATTTTTGTACAGTTCTTCTGCACATGTCAAAGTCACAACGGTTACATTTCCATCCTGTACTGCCCGCGCACTTTCTACTGTCCAGGTCTTACCATCTCCTTCTTCTGTTTTCATCTGAAGAACATAGTGGGATGGATCACTTACATCCAACTGGTTTATGCCATACACATCTTCAATAGATACGCTGAGCGTATTTCCACTTATCTGTTTTACATTTCCTACAATAATTGGTGGATTTTCATCTTTGACATATTTCGAGTAATCTATATTTATGGCATTGGCTGCCTGATTATCTGCTACAATACTTAATTGTGGATTTAGCAGTATTTTATTTGTATCTGCTGCCAGATTTACTACATAAGACTGATTCATCCATACATCCTGCATATTTTTAAATGCTTCTGTTACTTCTTCTGTGGTTTCTACTGTAGAACAATCTTCATAATAACCGCGGCTGTTCTCTTCTGCTAATACCTCATAACGGGTATAACGCATCTTTTCTTCATTTGGTTCTCTTGCATCGTTATGAAGTACAATTCCATACACTGGTATTGCCGCTTCTGCCACTTTATCTGCTGTAGACTCTGCATCAATGTCTTTCCCTTCGGAGTCATCTTCACCATCAGTAATTATTAAAGCAACGGTTCGCATATCTTCTGCTGTATGCTCAGTAAGCACCTGATTTAAGGTGCGATATAATACTGTCCGGCTTTCTGCCGAATATAAAAATTCGATTTCTTCAATTTTTTGAATATCACTTTCTAATTTCGTCTGTTCTTTTCCAACTACCGTTCGTTCCAATACATTGGTTTTTTCTCCTGTAGAAGAATTCGCGCCAACCGTATATAATAAGAATTTATCATTTTCTCTTAAATTCTTTCGCATCTCTGCCAATTGAAGCTTTACTTCTTCTAACTGTGCTTCATTTACGGAACCGGAATTATCCACCATAATGATATAGAAAATGCCTTCTCCACTTTCTTTGAAAGTCTGAATATTTCCATCCTGCTTTAATTCATACTCTCCAACCATACCGGACACTTCAGTTTCTTTACTCATCTTGGCACCTGTCATATATGCTTTCACATGCGGAGCCTCGCCTTTCGCCTGCTCCACTACATAACCAGTCTGTACAGATGCTGCCAAAACACTTAATTCTACATCCGTCATAAAAACTGCTACGATAAGCAATAAGTATATTTTTATTTTCTGAATTACTCTTTTTCCCACTTTAAATCCTCCTTGCAAAACGGAACAAATCGTAATACGGTTTCTCCAACTGTAATTTCATCACCCTCTTTTAAATTCATTGGTTCACAAATCACTTCCTGATTCAGTTTTACAATATTATCACCTTCAGGACTTAGGTAAAATCTATTTCCTTTTGGATCATAGATGACAGAACAATGCTTATCTCTCGCTATTGTCTTATCATCTATCAACATCACATCCATGGAAGCCCCTCTACCGAGAAAATTTTTACCGGAATGCAAACGAAAATCTTTGCCTTTTTCATCTCCGGTCATGCATACCAGCCATCCCGTAACCGGCGGCTCTGTAGATGAATCACCAAAGAGCCCAAAAGCAAGAGTCTTATCATCATCCTCTTCTGTTTCACTTGCAGATACATCCTTTGGTGCATTTGAAAAGATAGAAATCGTATTCTCTATAATAGACCCTAATTCCTCTCCAAAGGATTCATCGATTTCTGTAATGGATATGGTATGGTCATCTTCCTCTATATCATTCAGACGAATACTCAGTTTTTCACTTTCTTTTTTACAATGCGGACAGGTCTTATGCATGCCATTGTCATACCAATGCCCATTATCGCACTTTGTTATCACCTACAACACTTCCTCTCTTCTCCCTTTTATCTTATGAATACTGCTATTGCAGAATAATTATCCATATTGGTACCACGACCATTTTTCCATATAATCTGCTCCATATCCTTAAGCCAGGATTCTGGATCTTTTGCTTTTTTTAATGTCTTTCCCATCGTCTTTTCATCAATCAACTCCCAAAAGCCATCACTACACAGTAAAAATGTTGTGTTTTTGTTTAACAAAATATTATCTACCATCTGATATTTAGGACCATTCCATTCTGTTCCCATCACACGCAATAAGCGACTTCTGTCTTCGTGATGCCGGATGTCTTTTTCCCGAATATCTCCTCTATTTACCAACATCTGTGGAATACTGTGATCCTGACTCCGCAGCTTATATTTATTTTTTTCAAAAAGATAGATTCTTGAATCTCCCACATGTCCAAAGCGTGCCATTGCGTCTGATACACTTACACAGGTAACAGTGGTCTTCATACTATTTCCTGCATTCTCTACAATCTGTTTTTTTAACAGTTCTTCCTGTGCATACATAATACTTTCTTCTATGGACTTGGATTGCTCTAAGGAATTCTGCATTTGCTCCACCACAAACTTAGATGCAACATCCCCATTTCCATGACCACCTAATCCATCACACAAAATAAAAGAAACTACATCCCTCGTAACAACAATACCCAGATAGTCTTCATTTATGGCTCTCTCTCCTTGATTCGTCAGGCTGCCATATGAAATATCAAATGCCATAGCAATTTCCTCCTAATATGTATTTCTTCTAAGACTTTTTATACTGTATGAAATTCATAACTGGCATTAGCAAATACCACTTTATCTCCATCTTTAAGTTCCACTGCCTGTCCAACATTTAAAGCTATATTATTTACAAAAGTCTTATTCGTAGAATCATTATCTAAAAGAAAACACTGCTGACCATTCTTTTTTATACACGCATGCCGTCTGCTGACAGCCGGATTTCCCTGTACACAATAATCTACTTTTGTACGATCTTTTCCTATCCAAAATTCGTCTTTATTAATCTCTATATGTTCCGTAGAACCCATTGGCGTCAGATATGGATATGGTTCATCATCTTCTGCCACCAACATTACTGTCGGCTGATCTTCCTCTCCCATTTCTGCTCTCTGTAAAGACTGAGGTATCGTTCCCATCTGACTCATTCCACCCACTGGCTGTGCTGATACCATTGGTATTACTGGCTGTACAGATGCTGCTGATTCCGTCGGTATTACTGGCTGCACTGGTGTTACCGGCTGCACCGATACTCCGGAATGCGCTGTCCCTATCTGTCTGCTTGCAGTTATCATACCTGTCATTTCCGGACATATCGTTCCTATATAATTCTCAATATTTTCTGCTGAATACTGCGTCATTTGTTTCAGATAATACCCTAGTGCATTCAAAGCCTGTCCATCTTTCTTTAACAGAGAACTGCTTGACTGTATCATCTTATATAAGAAAATAAACGGATTCATTGGTACTGTCTGATTTGCTATTGGCTGATATAACATCTGTACCATTCTGTTTGTGTTGTTCACAAATACATATTCTAAATCCAACATCAGATTTAACACATTCAATCCGGTACCCTCCATTTTACGGGTAATTTCCAAAACCTGCACAAATACTCTGAAAAATTCCTGTTTACTAATTTTGCCTTTCAAATATTTCTTTAAAGGAATTCCTGCCGGTACACTATAAACCAATTTTCCACTTTCAAGTGTCGTCGGTGCAAACAATCCATGTATTCCCTGCTGCTGGAGAATCTGCATCTCTTTTGGATTCACATTCTCACCTTTGTTTAGCTTGGACTTTACAATAATCTGATCTTTTTTGTTACTTTTTTTTAATTTTCTTGCCTGTTCCATCTTTTTCCACCGCTTTCTTTAATATTCCACTCTCAAGTATAACTTCTTTTTGCACTTTTCGCAACCTAAAGAGTTGTGTTGTACCACTTCAAAGGTTATGTTTTGGTTACAAAAAATGAATCTTCGATGAGATTCTTTAATTACTATATTTTTGACAGAATTTACTGTCAGCATTATATCTTGGAATTACCCGGTACAATACTGTCTTTTTATTTCCTTCCCCAGTCAGAACTATCCATCCGTTTTTTGTCTTATCTATCTCTCTCCAGTTAGATGTCGTAAAAGGTTTGTCTGCCACATTTCCATTACAGTCTCTTACCGTCGCCAAAACCTCACTGCTTTCCATATTACTGCTTCGGTGATAAGCTACAATTTCAACATCCACTACATAAAAACACTCCTTTAACAGATCTTTTTTCACAGTGTCACAAGCGGCTTTTTTTATTTCCTTACACATGACCATGATTCCACATATGCTTATCGCAGTCAAAACCACGCATACAGCCAATTCCACGATAACATCTGTGAGCTGTAGTATATTTAGAGCATTGCCTCCAAATACAGCCTCCATTAAAGCTTTCACCCCACATAATGGCAGGACTATCATTGCCAATACTATTATCCAAAAAATTGTTTTCGCACCGGAGCTCTCTGTATAGGAAAGCATCAAACTTTTTACATATGCTCTTTCTTCCGCATATACTTTTCTTCTTCCTGCCAATTGCTCTGCCGGTATTTCCTTATTCATATTTTTAAATTCTCTATTCATATGACCTCTTTCATTTTATTCTCCATAAAATGTTTTAAGATTTTCTATAAATTCTGTTCTTTCTTCATTTTCATATCCTCTAAATACGACTTTTTCAATATCCTCATGCTGAAAAAGAAACTGTGATTCGGTTCCCATATTTCCTTCCGGATATAATACTCCAATATAATCATATTCTTCCTCTGTGTCCAGATTACTCTGTTTCACTCCAAAAATCATCAATGCTTTCTCTGCTTCTTTCAGCCAGATTACACTTCCAATTGGTAATAATTCTTCTACTCTCATATTTCATTCCTACCTTTCTCTACTTTTATAATAAATTATGCAAAACACCATTTTGCAAATGCTTTTCCAACATTCTTTACTGCATTTCCAACCGCTTTTTTTGCGTTATTTTTAATTTTTTCTACTGCTTCGGCTGCATCTAATATAGTATCCGATACTAACTCTGTCAGTTTTTTCTCCGAACCGGTAATTTTTTTTGTCAGATATCTTGTTGCTGCATCTGCTGCCCATACTGCTCCTGCGGCGGCGGCTCCTACCATGACTGCCGGAGCCGTTGCTCCCAGCAAAGCCGTTGCTGCCGCTGTTGCCACCATACCAATACCAACATCCACAGCTGTTTCCGTAATTGTCTCTGCTACAGCTCTCTTTGTTGAAATACCTTCGGTCTCCATTTCTTTTTTATTGCTGATGGCGTTGGTTACTCCGGACAGGATGACGCCACCCCACTTTGTGCATATTTTAACCTTATCGCCAACTGTTTTACAACTACTTGGCAAAAATTCAGAAATCTGTTTCTTTAAACTAGTTCCAAATACTCCCCATTTTGTTGTAATTGTTTGTCCACTGTTCTTAGCAAAGTCCTGTACAGATTTAAGAGCTCCGCCTTTTTCCCATTTTCCAAAGAGAACCTCCATATAATTGGGCTTTTTGCTATCGGCATTCTTCGCTACCTCTCCAACTATATTCAAAACCTTACTGCTGCCACTGATTACTGTTTTAGCATTTATTCCTTCGGTCATCATCTCACCAAATGCCGCGACAATATTGCCTGCCGCACCGAATTTTCCTATACTTTTCCATAACAGACTTCCCAATTTCCAATCGAATTTCTCATTATTTTTTGACCATTTAGTAGTTGATATTTCCTTGGATTTTATTCCAGATACATTTATTGAACTTGCTTTTATAGCCGTTACTACAACTGGCTTTTGAGCTGTTATTTCCCCTTCTGCTGTTTTATAAGCTCCTGAAATAGATTCTAACTGTATTACCATTTTCTGCATGATACCGGCTTGTCTTTGAATTCCGGATGCTATATTTCCCAGCGCTTTGGTAACACCACTATAATTCGTCTTGTATCTTAGCTGTGCATTGACACTGTTCACTTTTGCTGCATATAAACTTAAACTTTTTTCATTTGCTGCCAAAGCATTTCCCTGATTGCGCAGTCTATTCCACTCTACATAAACTGTTGCCATATGTTTTCCTCCTGTTTTATTTTTGCTGCCCACTACCGTACCAAAAATCTCTCATTTGCCAACATAATTTCATCCCCTGCCTGAATCATCATCCGCTGCCAGCCGGCGGCTTTTCTTCCATTTACTGCAGAACCATTAGATGAATTCAAATCACTGAAATAATATCCTTTTTCATCGAATCCTATCATAGCATGACGCCTGCTGATAGTTTTATTATTTGCTATACAATAATCTGTCATATCCGGATTACTTCCCAAATAAAATTCGTCTTTTATAATAGGAATCGCCTCTCGGTTGCTGACTCTGTATAAGGTCATCGGCGTTTTCACCGGAGTTGTCTGACATATCGACGGCTTCTCATATAATTGATTCGATGACTGAAACATTTCACTAAACTTCTGCGATGCCATGCTATTTTCAAACATTTTTCTATTCTGTGCATCGCATTCTTTTTTTGCGTCTTTATGATTTAAGACTAATAACACAATTAACCATATTACCAATACGATAATACAGCCACCCAGAATAAATATAAATATTGTAACTTTTGAAGTCTTAGGAATCATGCTCTCTTTTGCTGTTGTCAGATTAGAAAATGCCTCCTCTAACATTTTTTTATTTGGACTTTTTTCCTCAAGCACCTGTCTGGCATCCTGCATTACAGCTTCAAGTGCCTGTATAGATTCATATTTATACTTTCCTTCCTGCACAATTATCTGACACTCATCATATAGCGTTTGCAGATTAGCATACTTTTCATCCAACCACCGGCTTCCATAGTAAATTCCATAATTATCCAATAATTCTGCAATTCCATTTATCGCCACCGAATAAGCTGACTGTCCTATATTCACACCGATTACATATCCATCTTCATCCAATAATGGGCCACCGGTACTGCCCTCATGAATATTCATCGTATGTTTTATCTGTTTTATTTTTTCATCTTCTGTTTTTATACTTTCTAATACCCCGTAAAAGACTTCTACATCATTTACAGAAAATTCGATATTCTTTGGCTTTTCCGGAAAACCCAATGCATATACTGTTGCATTTGCTTTAAGCACAGATGTATCTCCTAATTTCAATGCTGTTTTCTCACTCAACACACCATCTGTCTCAAGAATACAATAATTATCATATGCACTCTTTGCTTTTATAGATGCTTCTACCGCCACATCCCCTTTTACAATAATTCGAACGATATTAGAATACTGGGAACTGTCCGTTGCCAGATTACGGGTTTCACAATATTCTTTTATCTCATCATTTGAATTTTCTGCAATCGTTTCACATGTAAGAATGTAGGTAGCTCCCTGTTCATTACTGAGCAGGAAACCACTTCCATATTTCATCTGATAGAATTTTCCATTGGAATGTATGAAGCCACTTTGAATCTCCACTATACCGTTTCTGGCTTTTTCAATTACATTTTCATCCGCTGCAGATACACGATATGTAAAAATGATACATATTAAAATCAACATACTTAAACCGGTAAAAATCTTTTTCTTCATTATTTTTATATAATTCCTCTTTCCTTACAAATAATAATTATGATACATAGTGGTATAGCTAACACAAAACTTAAGATCAATCTTTTCAATCTATCTCCATATATAGTACTCAATACTTCCCATTCTCCGGTTTCTTGATTTTTATCATAATGAATTTCCACTAAATCTCCGTGTTTTAATTTCTTTTTCTTTGATATTAAACTTCCTCTAAATATCATTCCATTAATTGAATACTCTACTTCGTATTGACCATATTTTTTATTTGATGACCTTATTCTATTTTCATTTTTTGAGTAAGAAGTTCCTCCGTATTGATATACCTCTACATCATTTATTTTCTTTAAAATCCTGCCTTGTGTTACCGGTGAACTTTTATACTGTTTTGAAAGTTCCATATCATTCTTAATAAAACAGTATAAAATCACCAATACCATCAAACTTATTATTATTCCCACTACGGATAACACAATATTCATAATTGTCCATTCCTCCTGATGTATCTTTACATAATACACTGAATAACAACATTGTTTATGCGTATTCCCCCGGTATTCTGTTCTTTATTGCCAAACAGACTATCAATATAATCTGCTATAGCATTTTCTTTTATGTCATCTACACCAATAACTTCTTTTAACCATTCGTCCGTTGCTTCACTGACCTTACTGATAACTTTTTTCCCTGTATCCGAAAAACCATCCAAAATATCATCTATTTTCTCAGCAATTTTCTTTTGTGTAGTCGTTGTCAATGCATCTTTTATAGTATCGTTAAACTCATCTATATACTTACCGGCTGCTGTGAACACATCTTCACCTTTTTTTATGACACCTTTGATGAAATCTCCTAAACCATCTGCAATATTATCTGCATGCTTCAAAATTGGTCCCAACTCATCTGCATGCTTTAGTAAATCACCAATACCAGGTATTACTGCTACCAGATTAAATCCCAAAGCAACCCATTCTTTTGTCTCCGGTCCATCATCAATGAGATTATAAACACTTGCTATCAAATCTCTTATATCACATATCTGTCCAACAATCGGTATAAATCCAAGAATAACGCTTCCCGTTATTCCTGCCAGATTTGCATCCCCGTCATAAAAATCACCCAGGAGCATCTGTAAAAGAGCTTCCCACCAATAATTTTCTGCGTCATTTTTACTATCGGAATTATAATCAATATTTATTTTATCCACTTTAATCTGCAAAATTTCATTTTCTGCACTCATATAGCATCGCACAATTGCACCTAAAGCTGTATGCATTTTCTTCAAATCTCTCGCATCATCATTACACTTTGTAATAATTTTTGAAAGTGTTCTTTTTACCTCATCGTAATTTCCAATCAAATTTCCTTTTGCCCGTTCTATCTTTGCAATATTTGTATTTAATGCAGGATAAAATGCTGCCTGTCTCCCCATCACTCCCTGCATTTTGTTTGTCTTAATGTAAAATTCTCCTGCCATATTCACTATTCCTCAGTTTCTCTTAATCTTGCTCTAAACACAATTTCCTCTAAATCCTGAAATCCAATAAAATATACCATCTGTATCTGTTCCTGATTAAATACGATTACATCATTGCTATTGAGTATTCCCTCCGGATATAGACATCCAAGATAATCATATACCTCTTCACCTGTCCGTACTTTTCTTCCATATATCATTACTCTTTTCTTTCCATTTTTAAGCAAAACTACACTTCCAATTGGTAAATATGGAATATTTTTCATTTCCTGCTGTGCTAACTCTTCAAATTTATCATCAATACCAAACTGCCCCATGTTTTTTTCCTCCCTCTTATCTCATATACTACAATAGGGCACCCTTTCAGTGCCCTATTATGTACTTTTCTAATCTTAGATAATAACATCTGCTGATAAAGCATTTGTAGCATCAATATTGGCTGCTTCTGCTTTTTCGTATTCTGCTGCCATCGCCTGAAGATCTGTTACATGCTCATTAATCATATTAATCATTTTATTGATATCATCCTGTAAACCATCAAATTTCTTATTGTATGCAATTGCAGCATCACCGCTCCATACATTACCGGTCAACTCTTTTACTGTACTTGTCATATTATTGGTAAGAGTTTTTACTGCATTTCCTGTATTCTGAAATGCTGTTGCTGTACTTGTTAATTTTTTTGTATCTACTTTTATTGTTGCTGCTGCCATGATAATTCCTCCTTATTTTTCCTGTTTATCTTATTTGTATTTTCTGGTAGATGCTGTACTTAAGTTTTTAGCTTCGGCATTATTATATGTGGTAGCAATTTCATTTAACTTAGCTACATACTGCTCAATAGCATTGTAAAAATTATTCATCTGGATGATGTCATTATTGAAACTCTGATGAAATGCATCATTTGCCTCACCATCCCACATCGCATTTAATGCTTTTTCTTCTGTTACTAACTCTTCGATTCTCTTCTTAAAATCTGCATTCAGTTTTTTTAATTCTCCTGCCTTTGCTTCAATCTGACCTGTTGTTACTGTAATTACATTTGCCATTTTCATTTCCTCCTTTATATTTTTTATCTTTTAATGTTGGCTCATTTTAAGATCATCATTTGTTATAACTTCTTTTTTTTGCCACATCATACGCAGCCTTTTCTGCCCGGTATGTATTGCCGGCAATCTGCCGAATGGTTTTTGCTGCTTTTCTTAACTCATCAGCACTGTTCTGCATTTCATTTTTCAATTTATTTCCTTTAGCAATATATGCATTTGCATTATCACCTGTCCAATTTCTGGAGATATCATTCATACAGGGGGAAAACTCATTATTAATCATTTTCTCTATATTTTTTGCCACCTGCTCCAAATTTTCAGCCTGCGTAACTGCATTGTTATAATCTAGTGTAATCTGATACATTGATTTTGCCATGATACCCTCCTTACAAAATCACTTCATCCGGTAAGGACTGCGCCAATTGTATAGCTTTATCCTCTGCCTCTTCGTAAATACCTGCCATTTTCAGCAAATCTGTTGGATGCTCTTTCAGCCGTTTAAGAATCTCTAACATCTCTTTTTCACATTCATCACGATATTTCTGATGCAAATCACTGGCATCACCTTTCCAGTAGCTTTTAGTCTTTTTAATAATCTCTGACAAATTATTCCAATCTGCCTGAATCTGATTAATCTGACGGGAAATCTCATCTGCTTTACTATGCAGCTTGTCCGGTGCTACTTTCAAATGAATTTCTGCCATATACACTCACTCTCCTTATATTTTAATTTCCGAAATCAGCTCAGACACTCGTCTTTCACATGCCTCATATTTTGTCTTGGCATTATCTTCATAGCTTTTTACATCTTTTAATCCTTTAATCATTTCTGTCATAGCTTGTATATCCTGCTGAAATGCTGCCTTAAATGCCTCACTACTTGGACCATCCCACAGCGCATCTAATTCCTTTACACTGACCTGCATATCAGAAATCTTATTTTCTATATTCTTAATATAATTGCCTACATAAGATGCATCATTTCCCAGCTTTATGGTATTAACTGCAATCGTATTTGCCATTTTACGCCTCCTTATCTCAACTTTATTTTAATTTGTTCTAAATCTTTCAAATGAACTATTCTAAGCTTTTCTTCAACTCTCCTTGTCATCGGTTCATCCAATTGAAGCAATTCTTCTTCATTATAGTCATACAACTTCACTGCTTTTGACAAAACACTTTGCAAATTCTTTAGCTGTCTGCTCTGGCTCTCTAATGCTTCTGTCTGTTTCAAGAGTACTCTGTCCAGTGCTTTTGCTTCTTCCGGACTACAGCTTCGACAAATCTTTTCTCTTATTTCCAATAGTTCATTTTCTTTTTTACTTAATATGCTTTCGCATACGCTTAATCGTCTGACACAGGTATCTAATCTGGTTATTTCTATTCTAAGTTCCATCTCTTCCTCCTGTTTTTTTGCCTGCATCTCTTATCTGACTTAAACTTTACCAGAATCTGCTAAAAATAGTACTTTTCTCCCTTATTCTGCACATTTTTATCCTTAAATGACACATTTTATGTACTTTTTTATACCATAACCAATTTACTTCCGTCTCTGATACCATTCATATACAGAGTCAATCTGGGATCCAACATACATCCGGTATCCATAGAACAAAGCCAGAACTCTTCATTTTGTTCCAATGAACTGCCCATTAATTTCTTAGATATCATTTCCCTAATTTCTGTCATTATCTGGACTAACGGAATATTTTCATCCAACATAAAATCCATATTTTTTTCTACTGCCGGAACATATATATCCACTAGAATCATATTTTTTCTCCTATCCACTCTTGTAATTTAGAACTCATAATTTTTCTCTGATACTCTACTTGTTGTTCTTCTTTTTCGCAGAATATTCTCTTTTGTATTCCTGTCTCTTGAATTCTAAGACTTGCGTACACATATTCTCGACGAGTATCCTGCAATATAAGCTGAATCTCAAAAAACTCATCTTCTATCTCTGCTAAAACAAATGCTATCCAGTCATCTGCCTGCATCTGATAAATACGCAATGTATTCTGCTCTCTTTGACTTTTCTCTGTCACAACCACATGATCTTTCGTCAGATAACAACAGCGTACAGGATGTCCTAAAGTTTTTCTTTGCATTACTACACACTTTTTGCTGTTTATAATAGTTCGTAAAATATCTGACAGTGGTGATAATACAACAAAGCCTTCTGCATCACTTGCGAATATTTTCTTTGTGTATAATTCTGTCATTACCCGATGCAAATCTATTTCTTCTGAACATTCTGAAAACAACCCATAGATATCCGTCATG
>JAGALK010000128.1 GCA_017625255.1 Lachnospiraceae bacterium | reverse complement strand
CCTATACCTACCCTATATGCCCACCAAAAAGCAAAAAAATGATACATTTCACAAAAATAAAATGTTATGTCGTCCGTCATTGGTGAAGTTCCCCCGCAATGTACACCTCCATTCCGCTTTCGCTTCATGTCGGTCGCGGCATTCGCCGCATCAATCCAAAAAGAATCAGTTTTATGCAAATGAATTTGCAACAACTGATTCTTTTTGGATTGGCACTGCTCATTGCAAACGCGCAAACCGGAATTTATCATTAATTTTAATTGCAGTTCCTCTAATGCTATAGTACAATATACCTATAAATACTTACATCACATTCAGGGGGTAATTACTATGCATACATTTCAACCATATCCTATCGAAGTCCTCGAACTTAATCCATTCACCAAAATTGGCTCTGACTGGGCAGTTTTGACTGCTGGGAATGAAGAAAAAGTCAATGCCATGACAGTAAGCTGGGGTGGCTTAGGTGTTCTCTGGGGCAAAAATGTAGGATTTATTTTTGTAAGAGATTCCCGCTACACTAAGGAATTTATTGATAATGGGGATACTTTTTCCCTTACCTTTTTCCCAAAAGATTTTCACAAAACACCTTTGAAGTATCTAGGTGGCGTCTCCGGAAGAAACGAGGATAAAATTAAAGCTGCTCATTTAGGCATTGATTACGCAGATGGTGTTCCTTATATTGATGAAGGCGATTTTGTAATTACTTTTAAAAAATTATCTGCTACAAAGATTATGCCGGAAGATTTTATTGATGGTACAATTCAGGATACCTTCTATAAGGATGGCGATTTACATACTATGTATGTAGGAGAAATCCTTAGTATATTAGCCAGATAAGATATTAAAAAACTGGTAGAAACTGTTCATTTCACTGTTTCTACCAGTTTTTATATTCTATCCTCACACCACAATGCTTATCTGCATGAAGTACTAATCGACTCCACCGCCACTGCTCCGCCACGGACTACTTCAATCATTTTAAATCTTCCCTTTAATAAAGCAATCAGCTCATTAATTCTGCGTTCTGTCAGCTTACATTCCAACAAAACACTGTCCTTTCCGATATCTGCCACCTGAACATCAAAAACCTTAGCAATCTGAAATACCTCTTCCTTATCTGCTGTACTGCATCGCAATACCTTCGCAAACATAATCTCTTTCATATGTAAAGGCACATTGGTCAAATCGATAACCTTAATTACCTCCACCATACGATTTAACTGTTTTTTTATCTGTTCAAATGTAATATCATCACTGGTTACACATATAGTCATACGAGAAATGGTTTCATCCTCTGTTGTACCTACCGTAAGACTCTGCAGGTTATAGGATTTTCCGGAAAACAGACCGGAAACCTTTGCAAGCACACCTACCTGATTTTCTACATAGAGTGCAATCCATCTATTTTTCATGTCTGTTCCCTCCTACTTTAAAATCATTTCACTCATTGGATTTCCGCTTTTTACCATAGGAAGTACGATTTCATCACTAGAAATCATAAATTCGATAATAGTCGGTGCATCCGTATAGCTTTTAGCTTCTTTTAATGCTGCTGCAATTTCCTCTTCTTTGGTTACACGAATACCATGAGCTCCATAGGTTTTTACAAATTCCATAAAATCCGGTACATATGGCGGACACGCTTCATTTGGACCTTTGCAGTTTGGTGGACAGGTGGTGCGTCGTCTCAAACAGGTTGCCTCATATCGTTTTCCATAGAAAAGCTGCTGCATCTGACGAACCATACCAAGATACTGATTATTTAATAAACAAATAATGACTGGTGCACCTTCTACAACGGCAGTTGCCATTTCCTGCATATTCATTTGGAAACCTCCGTCTCCGGTTATACAGATAACCGGCGTATCAGGATTTCCGATTTTTGCTCCTACGGCTGCCGGAAAACCAAATCCCATAGTTCCTAAACCGCCGGAGGTAATAAATTTCTTCTTGCCGCCAAAATCTAAATACTGTGTTGCCCACATCTGATGCTGACCTACATCCGTAACAAAAATCGCTTCATCCGGGAATTCTCTGTTGATACCCTCCATAATCATTTGTGGCGTCATTCCACGGTCTCTTCGCATTTCCAATGGGTTTTCCACATCCCATGCGTGGATTTCCTCCATCCACTGCTTTGTCTTTTTAGGTTCTGCCCATTCTAATAACTTTTCCAATGCTAATTTGGCATCGGATACAATTGGCACATCTACCACAACATTTCTGGAGATAGATGCTGTATCTATATCAATATGTACAATTTTGGCATTTGGCGCAAATTCGTTCAAATCTCCCGTGATACGATCATTAAATCTAGTTCCGATAGAAAAGAGTACATCACAGGCAGCAACTGCTTTATTTGCAGCGTACTTGCCATGCATTCCACTGTTTCCAATATAATATGGATGATTGGTCGGAATTGCACCTTTTCCCATAATGGTAGTGACTACAGGTATCTTCATTTTTTCTACAAACGCCTGCAGCTGTTCCCCTGCCTGACCGATATTGACACCGCCTCCTGCTAAAATCAATGGCTTCTGTGCTGATTTCAACAATTTATATGCCTTTTTCAACTGTCCTACATGAACACTGTCGTTTGGTTTATATCCACGAATATTGACTTTTTCCGGATAATTTGCATCTCCGGACTGAACCTGAATATCCTTTGGCAAATCAATGAGTACAGGCCCCGGTTTACCGGTTCTTGCAATATGAAATGCCATTTTGATAATTTTTCCAAGATCTTTTCTATCTCTTACTGTTACACCGTATTTGGTAATGCTGCTGGTCATTCCCACGATATCTACTTCCTGAAATGCATCATTTCCAATCAGATGCAGTGGAACCTGTCCGGTAAAGCATACCAATGGCACATTGTCATAATGGGCATCTGCAAGCCCTGTAATAGTGTTTGTCGCACCCGGTCCACTGGTTACTAAGCATACGCCTACTTTTCCTGTAGATCTGGCATAGCCTTCTGCCTCGTGAATCAGTGCCTGTTCATGTCTTGGCAACACCAGACGAATATCTTCTGTCTTATATAATTCATCCATTAAATCCGTTACCATTCCTCCCGGATAACCGAATATGGTATCAACGCCCTCTTCAAGCAATGCTCTTACGAACAATTTTCTACCTGTTATATCCATTTGCTGCCTCCTAAATATATCCTAATGTTTTTAATATAAATATCCAACCTGTCAAGGTAAATGCTGCTAATAATGTGGTTGTCACTACGACACTTGCTGTTAAGTCTCCGTCATTATGCATATTTTTTGCCATAATGTAACAGCTTGGTGTAGTCGGTGCTGCAAGCATAACTAAAATACCAATCATTTTTTCACCTGTAAATCCAAGACTGGCTGCTATTGGCACAAAAATAGCTGCCTGCGCAACTAATTTTACAAATGCCGCTGCTATGGTCGGCTTCATTTTAGCTAAGGCTTCTCTCCCTTTAAATCCTGCCCCCATAGCAATAAGTGCCAATGGCGTTGCCATTTTTGCCACATTATCTATGGTCTTATCCACAAGCACCGGAAAATCCAGTTTTAACAATGCTGCAATAACACCAAGAAAAATTGAAATTATAATGGGATTTTTGATAATATTAACCGCCGCCTGACGAATTTTGGATGTATCCTTTTCTTCTGTCTGCGCTTCAAAGGTGAGCACAAGCACAGAGTAAATATTATAAAGCGGTACTGCACCAATAATCATCATCGGCCCCATTGCTGAACTGCCATAAATATTATCGATAAATGCCAGTCCCATAACTGCCGCACTACTGCGGAAAGACGCCTGTACAAAGGCGCCTCGCATAGTTTTATCCTTCATTAATAATTTTGTCAAGCCCCAGATTACCCAAAAGCATATGGAGCTTGCGATTGCACAAAACAGTACATATTTTAAATCAAAGGTTCCATAAATATCTACTGCTGCAAGATCACGAAATACCATAAACGGCAGCGTAACCGAAAAATTAAATTTATTGGCTACGGTTACGAAATTGTCATTTAACATTCCCTTCTGCTTTAAAAACCAGCCAATGACCATAACCAAAAAAACTGGGAATGTCACATTCAGACTGAATAGAAAGTTCTCCATGATGTCCTCTTTTCCTCAGTTATTCAAGCTCACCCAGACTGTTCATATGCGATGAGCGTTTCTGATACTTAAGGAAATAGAACTCCAAATCAAAATAAGTCTGTTCTTCGCTGTCTGCCACAATCTCCCAGTCCGGATTTTCATCCAGATTTGGGAAATAAGCATCTGCCTCATAACCATAATCAATTTTTGTTATATGTGCAATGTCACATTCGTCAAGAAGCATTCGATAAATGCTTTCTCCTCCAATGACATAGATATCTTCACTATGATATTTTTTTAATTCCTCGTCTAGCTCTGCTTTTGAATGCACAATAATGGCATCCTTTACCTTGTAATCCTTATTTGCAGTTAAGACGATATTAGTTCTGTTTTTCAGAGGAAGACCGTTTGGAAAACTCTCTAATGTCTTCCTCCCCATGACGACGACTTTTCCCGTTGTGGTTTCCCGGAAAAATTTCATATCTGCCGGTATGCTTACTAATAGCTTATTGTCTTTTCCAATCGCCCAGTTTTTGTCTACTGCTGCAATTAAATTCATATGAAAACCTCCTATACCGCAATCGGGATATTTGTAATCTGCGGTCCTGTAATATAATTATCCAGACGAATATCGTCGGTTGTGAACTGATAAAAATCCTTAATTTCCGGATTTAACCAAAAAGTTGGTGCCGGATGCTGTTCTCTGGTAATCAATTCCTCAATTAATGGAACATGTCTGTCATAAATATGGGCATCTGCAATAACATGTAAAAGTTCTCCCACCTGCATATCACAAACCTGTGCCAGCATATGCACAAGTACCGCATACTGACATACATTCCAGTTGTTTGCTGCTAAAATATCCTGAGAACGCTGATTTAATACAGCGTTTAAGGTCAATTTATCCTCACCCTTCTTCTGGGTAACATTAAAAGTCATACTATAAGCACACGGATATAAATGCATTTCACTTAAATCCGCATGTACATAAATATTTGTCATAATTCTGCGGCTGAATGGATTATTTTTCAAGTCATAAATCACTCTGTCTACCTGATCCATCATACCCTCTTTATACTGATGCTTTACCCCCATCTGGTAACCGTAAGCCTTTCCTATGGAACCGGTTTCATCTGCCCACTCATCCCAGACAGTACTTTTCAAATCATGAATATTGTTGGATTTTCTCTGCCAAATCCAGAGCATTTCATCGGTACAGCTTTTGATGGCTGTTCTGCGCAGTGTCATTGCCGGAAATTCCTTTGACAAATCATAGCGGTTGACCACACCGAATTTTTTTAAGGTATAAGCACTTGTGCCATCCTCCCATTTCGGACGAACCTTTTCGCCCTCCGTACTCATTCCACTTGTCAATATATCCTTGCACATCTCCACAAACACTTTATCTGCGTAACTCATAAAAAGCTGCCTCCTTTGTCTATCAATGACCTATTGTATCGAATTTTGTGTAAAATGGCAATAGTTAGTTGCCAAGAGCTTTACCAACTCTTTCCATTAAATCCTGTGGTAAAAATGGTTTTGTTACATAGCCAACAGCTCCAAGCTTGCCTGCTTCCATAACACTGTCAGAATCTGCAGATGCTGTCAAAAAAATCACCGGAATCTCTGCTAAATCCTCATTGTCTTTGATAATCTCAAAGGTTTTCAGACCACTCATAATCGGCATTTCAATATCTAATAAAATCAAATCTACTTTCTCTTCTTTCAAAAAAAGCAGACACTCCATCCCCGATTCAGCCTTGCATACTTCATAATTCCCCTGTTTTAAAATAAATTCTGCCATTCTTAAATTCATTACATCATCATCTACAACCAAAATTTTCTTACTCATTTGACTACCTTTCCTTTCTTTTCCTATTCATAAATTACCTATTTCTATAGCTTATGTCAATCTAAACTCTATTCTTTCATTTGATAATCTTTATCTTCATCAATCATTTGAAGCATAATATCCGCAAAAACAGGATCAAACTGTGTTCCTCTTCCTTTTGCAATTTCTGCCCGCACTACCTCCTGCGGCAAAATGTCACGATAGCTTCTCTTAGAAGCCATGGCATCATAAGCATCTGCTACACCAATGATTCTTGCAATTTCAGGAATTTCTTCTTCTTTTAACCCGTCCGGATAGCCCGTTCCATCGTATAATTCATGATGCCAGTGAGCACCTACGGCAAGCCCCGGAATTTCTGTCATGCTTTCTAATATACCTGCGCCAATCTGCGGATGATTTTTAATCAATTTGTATTCCTCATCCGTAAGTCCTGAGGTCTTGCTGATAATTTTCCCCGGAATACCGATTTTTCCGATATCATGCAAAAGTCCTGCAAAATAAATATCTTCCTGCTCATGCTCTGATTTTCCAACCCGTTTTGCAATTTCTCTTGCATATTCCGCCACTCTAAGAGAATGTCCGTTGGTATATTTGTCCTTTGCATCGATGGTGTTTGCCAAGGTCAGCATAATCTGCAAAGAAAGGTTTTCTATTTTTATCCTTCTGTCTTCGGCTGTTTTCGTCTGCCTTGCAACCTCCTGCTGCAAATTCTTCTGTAATCGGTCAAGCTCTAAAATTCTCTTTATTCGCTGTATCATAATATCAGCAACAAAGGGCTTTGTGATAAACTCTAATGCGCCCTCACGAAAGCCACGAATCTCCACTTCTCTGTCATTATCGGCAGTAAGAAAAACTACTGGAATGCTTTTTAGCTTTTCTCTTTGCCTGATCTGCTCTAAAACTGCAAAGCCATCCATTTGAGGCATATGTATGTCTAACAGAACCAGATTTGGTATGTTATTTTCCAAATACTCTAGTGCTTCCTGTCCGGATGTCACGCAATCTACC
The DNA here is from genome assembly GCA_017625255.1 of Lachnospiraceae bacterium. Classification (GTDB taxonomy): domain Bacteria; phylum Bacillota; class Clostridia; order Lachnospirales; family Lachnospiraceae; genus Roseburia_B. The sequence continues at coordinate 10,243 of JAGALK010000128.1, read as the reverse complement.
TTATAGATACTTTTTAATATCTTTTCTGCAATCCGAAGATTCATAGCATCATCATCCACAACTAAAATGTGCTCTTTTTCTAAACTCTGTGGCTGTTTTGGAATTTCAACCACTTCCACTTTTTCCGTCAACGCATCTTCTATTTTCGCTAACAGCTCCTGATATATAGACATGACTCTGTCATGATTTGTCCGAATGTCCTCAATTCGATTTTCCTTAGCTGCCATCTCCAATTTTTTTGCCTCATTAGAAACCTCTACGGCTCCAATAGATAAGGAGGTACTCTTTAAGGCATGTACCAAAATCCGGTATTTGTCCCAGCTTTCCTCCTGATATCTTTTGCAGATTTCCTGATATTTGCTGTTTGAAAGATATGAACTAAGCATTTCTTTGTAAAACTCTTCACTGTTGCAGCAATATTCCATTCCTGTAGCTGTATCCAGAAAATCTATCCCCTCAAGAAATCCCTTTTGTTCGATTTCCTGCACTCTTTCCTGTTCTGTTTTTAACAATTCTTCCGGCAGATATTTCTTTAGCATCGCAAATAACTGGCTGCTGTGTACAGGCTTGGAAAGATAATCATTAAACCCTTCCTCTAAGTATTTTTCTTTAGCATTACCCACCGCATTTGCAGTCAATACAAGAATTGGCGTATTGTCACATAGCTTTTCTTTTCTCATTATCCGAAGTGCTTCTACACCATCCATAACCGGCATCATATGATCTATAATAATCAGGTGATAGGTATTTTTTCGTACTAAATCTACTGCTTCTTTTCCATTCATGCCTATATCAATCTGTATTTTAGTCCGCTTGAGCATACCTTTTAACAAATCCAGATTCATAGCATTATCATCCACAGCTAAAATTTTTACTTCCGGTGCTTCAAAGTTTTCTTCTTCTGAGAATTCTATTTCGCTGTAATTTTGTTTTATTTCTTTTTGGATGACTTCTTCCGGCTTTTCTCCATTGGTTACCTCCAAAATAGAATTTAACATTGCAAGTAAAGACATTCCGGCAGACTGCACATTGAGTGCATATTCTGCAGTCTGACTTTCCCTGCTTTCTTTTAAAATCATCTCATTATATCCAAGTATAGCATTAATTGGTGTGCGTACTTCATGGGACATATTTGCAAGAAAATCACTTTTTACCTGACTGGCTTTTAAAATCTGTTGTTTTTGTTTTTCATAGACATATGCCTGATATTTAAAGATAATTCCAAATATGCAGGTTACCACAAGCATAGATTGTACCATATCCCAGTAAGCCGCTTTTCGTTCCATGGGTATAACCATATCCGGATACAACATTTCCAAAACAATACATCCTACCACCGCTAATGCATTTAGTCCATACATGATAAAACAAACCGGACTTTTTAAAATCAGCCAGGAAAAAATCATTCCTAATACCATCCAGACCGGCATACCGGAAAGCATTCCGCCACTTGTAAAATACATAATAGGAAAAAGCATCATATTTGCCACAAAAACCAGCAAAAATGCTGCGACTTGCGGTTTGTTTCTGCCATTGGCAATCCATAGCGATAATCCTACCACTACTATAAGCAGCATAATGGTCATAACGGAAGCAAAAGTTGCTTCTAAAGCAATAGTTATCACCAGAGATACTATTCCACCTGCAAAGGCTGCTGATAAAATCAGATTTAACAGCTTGTGCTGAATATCTAATTCTTCCAGAAACATCCTTTTTATGATTTTTTTAATTTTGTCCATATAGTATTTCCTTCCTTTGCTGTGGCATCATATAATTTCATAGCAATAGCATGCTGCTCTTTGATAAATTCAATATTTCCTGCTTTTCCTGCCTTTTCCAATCCTAACGCCACCACTGACAGCTTCTTTGCACCCACACTAAGAGCTGTGGATTTTAGGGCATGAACATTTATCACATAATTTTTCCAATCTTCCTTTTCATAGTATTCTTCCATCTTTTGCTGTTTTTCCGGCTGCATCTCACAGAACATCCTTAAGAACTCCCCATACATTTCTTCACTTCCAGCGCTGTACTGCAGACCAATTCCCATATCAATCACAGATTCCTTTACAAACTTTTCTTCCGGAATATAGTGCTTTAACATTTCTTCTAATTTTTCTCCATCAATCGGTTTGCTTAGGTAGTCATCAAAACCTTCGGCTATATACATTTCCCGTACACCAAGAATCGCATTTGCTGTTAAAGCAATCATCGGTGTCTGTTTTTCTGTATTCTTCTCCATAGCCTTTATCTGTTTCATGGTTTCAATACCATCCATCCCAGACATCATATGGTCTATAAAAATCACATCAAACTGCTTGTCTTTTACAATCTCCAGTGCATTTTCTCCGCTGCTGCAGCAGGTAACCTCGACCTGTGTTTTTTTCAAAAGCCCCTTTACTACAAAGAGATTCATTTCATTATCATCCACTACTAAAATCTGTGCATCCGGCGCAATAAAGCTTTCTTTGTATTCTTTTGCTGCCTGTACATATGCATGGAAATTATTTTCAAAATTCCCTATACATTCTGTACCCATAATCTTTTGTGGTAAAAAAATGGTAAAAACAGAGCCTTCGCCATATATACTTTCTACTTCCATATGTCCCTGCATTAAATTTAGGATTTTAGCAGTAATAGATAATCCTAAGCCGCTTCCTTCAATATTTCTATTTGATTTTAAATCCAATCTCTCAAAATTTCCAAAAAGCTTGCCCATATCCTCTTTTTGAATACCAATTCCGGTATCCTTAACAGCAATTTTTAATTGAATCTGCTCTGCTGTTTTCTGTTCTTTTTCTATATGTAATGAAACACTTCCCGCTTTTGTATATTTTACCGCATTATTTAAAATATTTACCATAACCTGACGAATGCGTACTTCATCACCAAATAACGCATCAGGTATAGATTCATCCACTTCCACATAAAAATCCAAATTTTTCTGTTTTGCTTTAATTTGAATCATATTGACTACATCATTTAAAACGGTGCTCAGCTTATATGAATCCTCGACGATTTCCATCTTTCCTGCTTCAATCTTGGATAAATCTAAAATATCATTAATCAAAGAAAGCAATGTCTTACTAGCACTCTGCACATTTATTGCATATTCCTTAATATTTTCATCCGCGCATTCCCTCAAAATCATTTCATTCATACCCATAACCGCATTAATCGGTGTACGGATTTCATGGGACATATTAGCAAGAAAATCGCTTTTCGCCTGATTTGCAGCATCTGCGATTATTTTGGCTTGCCTTAACTCTTCACTTTCTCTTGCTTTTTCTTCTGCACCAAATAAAAATGCCATACCGATTGCTAAAAGCAATAGCAATAAGCCAAATACCCAAAGTACCAATGTTACAATATAAGAAAGCCCTTCTGCTGCCATTTTTTCTGAAACAACGCCAACCAACAGTAAGTCATACTCCCCTACTTCTGCAACAAACAGATACTTTTTTGTTGCATCGTAATAAGAAGCTGCTGCAGAGGAAATATTCATTTTTTCACTAATTACCAAAAAGGTTTCTTTTACCGTATCTTTATTTAGAAAATCTGCATCTTCCGGCTGCCAGTCCATGTATGGAACTACAATTTCATCATTTCTTGTAGCCACTAGGATTCTGCCTTCCCCTTCATAACAGGTCATTCCCAATCGAGCTATAATATCCTCTTCTTTACAGAATCGGTACATGACATATTTAATATTATTTCCATGAAACACAGGCACAGTAAACAACACGCCTTCTCCCTCTTTATAGGATACAGCCTTGTTTCCACGAAATGAGTCCTGTACACCAGAAAAATCCATGACTGCGATTTCTTCTCCACAGATTACATTTCCGCCAAGCTCTAATATCCCCCACAAAGCTTTTTCATCCTTGCTTTTAGCTGTTTCTAAAAGCTTTTCCATATCCGTTTGTGTCGAATTATCCTGTAAATACGCCGCCATGTTCTCTAAACTGCTCAGTTCTACATTTATGCGCTCTTCCAATACCTCTGCCAAAACTTTCGCCTGCTCAGTCACCTGCTTTTCTACATGACTATGAAAAAGCTTCTGCATCTTTATCTGCATCAATATACCCACCATCACTAAAACAACGATAAATACGGCAAGCATAATGAATATCTTCGTTTTTCCCTTTTGTAATTTATTCTTCATAAAATTCAACACCCTCTACAAACCAATCCATCTGTTCTAAAAGCTGCTCATCTCCAATAATCTCCATTTCACCACATCGAAGATGTCCGTTTACATCATAAATTGTACCGGAAAAAACATCTTTTCCATTCAAAATTTCTGTTTTTGCCTGTTCTATTTCAGTTTGGATTTTTTTTGTAATTTCTTCTGAATAAGCGGATACACCCACCGCATCTGCCTCTAAACCAATCCAGTAATTATTTTTTTGATTGCCATTTCCAATTAAAAATTCCCGCACAATCTCATAATATACACTCTCCCAATTACATACCACAGATGTTAGATATTTAGAGGAAAATCCTTCTAACGCTTCATGATAACCAATGGAATATACGCCTGATAACTCTGCCGCTTCTACTACATTGGGCTGATTCTGATGATAGGTCAATACATCTGCCTTTTCCTGTTCTATCAAATCCTTTGCTGCTGCAATTTCTTTTTCTCTATTATCCCATTCACCTGTCCAGATTACAACAACCTCCGCTTCTGGATTTACTCGTCTGACGCCACGAGTGAAAGCATTGATGCCCCGGTTTACTTCATTATTCTCCATAGCAGCTACATAACCGATTTTCTGACTTTGGGTTTTCATTCCTGCCACAATTCCGGATAAATATCTTGCCTGATACATTCTGGCAAAATAAGAAGTCATATTTGCATCATGATATTCAGAGGAATTTACATAAAATACAATTTCCGGATATTCCTTTACTAAATCTTTTACTTCCTCAGAATAGCCATAACTGGAAAGAATAATCATTTCTGCGCCTTCCTCTGCCAGTTCTTTAACTGCTGTATTGCATTGTCCTGTAAATTCCCTGACATTTTCTCTGACTAAAAGATTAGCTCCAAGCTTTTCACATGCCGCTTTTATCCCTTCATAATGCATTCCATTCCAACCGGATTCTTCTATGCCTCCAGACATGACAAAGCCAACCTTTGCCCCTTCTGCTTTCTTTTCATTACCCACAAATACAATGACCAACACAATAAGTGCAATTACACATATCGCACTTATACCAATCCCCAGCGTTTTCCTTTTATTCATGAACAATCACTCCTTCTACATACCAGTCAAAAGCATTTAACATTGCATCATCCGAGAGATTTTCTCCTTCTCCCACTCGTAGATTCCCTTCATTATCTGTAATCGGACCATAAAACACATCAAAACTGCCTTCTTCCATCCGCTTCTTTTCTTGTTCTACAGTTTCTACAATTTGAGGTTTCACTTTTTCTGTTAAATCGGCTAATCCAACTACACCGGTAGAAGCACCCTCCCAATAATGCTCACCTTTAAATTTTCCCTGTAGACATTTCAAAATATAAGGTTCATAGTAATTTTCCCACTGCCATACGGGAGCTGTCAAAAAAGTCTTTGGAAAGCTTTTGCTGTTATCCACATTGTAGCCAATTGACCAGATCCCTTTCTCTTCTGCCATTTCCAATGCCCGTATAGAATCTGTATGCATGGCAATAACATCAATTTTGTAGTTATCAAATAATTTTTGTGTTGCTGCTTCCGTAGCCGCATCCTCTGTCCAAGACTGACTCCATTCCACATGTACTACAGCATCTGGATTTACCTTTCTAACTCCTAATGTAAAAGCATTGATTCCTCGGTTCACTTCAGAAATAGGGTATGCTGCCACATAACCAATTTCATTCGTTTTCGTTTGCAAACCTGCCACAATTCCACTTAAATAACGCATCTGATAGATTCTGCCAAAATAGGTAGCCAGATTATGATCACAATTTGTCCCTGTGGCATGGAAAAAATAAATATGCGGATTTTCCTTTGCTGTCTGAGCAATCCATTCTCCATAATCGTAAGAATTGCAGATAATAATTTCACATCCCTCCGCAATCAGCTCTTCCATCAGTACCTTACAGGTTTCATCCACCGGAACATTTTCTTTATATAATACATGTAAATTTAATTTTTTTGCTGTCTGCTCCATACCTTCATAATGGGACTGATTATAGCTTTTATCATCATGGCTGCCAATCATAAGAAAGCCTACTTTTGTCTGATTCTTGGTGACATCTGTATTTTCTTTTTTACCATTTATCATAAAAATACCTGCGACGACAATTGCTAATATGATTACAATTACGCTTGCTACTTTTTTCATTTGTACCATCACCTCTATCTTTTATCTCTAATATAAACTTACCTATTTCTGCCTTTTTTTGCAAGATATATTGTATAATTTGCATATTTTTTTATAGATAGTTTTAAACAAGGCAAAAAGCATCGTAGTAACCAAACTCTTTTACCAAAAAAGAGAGTACTCCTTTGGGTCAATTTATGACTTTAGGGACACCCTCTTTTACACTCATATAAATATTCAATTTTATTATTTTTCTGTCTGTTTTAATCGCTCAAAAACCATATCATATCCATCATTTCCATAATTCAAAGAACGATTTACACGACTGATTGTTGCCGTAGAAGCACCCGTCTTTTCTGCTATATCCAGATAGGTCTTCTGCTCTCTTAGCATATGTGCTACTTCAAACCGCTGGGATAAAGAAAGCAATTCATTGACTGTACAAACATCCTCAAAAAAAGTATAACACTCTTCTCTGTTCTGAAGGCTTAGAATTGCATCAAACAGATGGTCTACTTCTTCAGTTCTTATCTTCTTGCTCATGTACCCTTCTCCTTTTTCGTCTCATACTTTTTACCTGTTTATTTTAGCATATTAAAGTGTGACAGTAAACACCCAATTTTATTTCGTAACATTTCTTTTTTTCTTTCATAAGATACCATATATAATTTATTTAAAGGGAGGATTCTCATTGACATTTCATTATTTATCGTTCAAAAAACGCACACTTGCCTTACTGCTGTCTCTGACTGTTTTTGCCTGTGTATTTTCCGGCTGTTCCAAAGCTTCCGAAAATGGCAGCCAAAAAAAGGTTGTTTTAAATGAGGTAGCACATTCTATTTTTTATGCACCTATGTATGTAGCCATAGAGGAAGGCTATTTTAAAGATGCCGGTATTGACCTTGAATTAGTAACCGGATTTGGTGCTGACAAAACGATGACTGCTGTACTTTCCGGTGAAGCAGATATCGGTTTTATGGGGCCTGAAACCACAGTTTATGCCTATAATGAAGGTGCTGCTGATGTTGTAAAAAACTTTGCACAGCTTACCCAGCGAGCCGGAAATTTTCTGGTTGCAAGAGAACCTATGGAGAATTTTCAGTGGAGTGATTTAAAAGGGAAACTGGTTCTTGGCGGAAGAGCTGGAGGTATGCCTCAGATGGTATTTGAATATGTCCTAAAAAAGAATAATTTAGATCCTAGCAAGGATTTGAATATTAATCAGAATATTGATTTTGGTTCTACAGCCGCTGCTTTTTCTGGGGGACAGGGGGATTTTTCCGTGGAATCGGGTGTGTTACTACACCCTCTGTTCATTGTATTATTATATAGGAATACAGATTGTTTTTAGAATCTCAGGCATAAAAATACCACCAAACACTATGAATGGTGGAATGTATTCTTTATTTGCTAACCAGATAATTATTTGGCAGGCGTACCATTCTCCTGCATCTCTCGGGTTTCCCCTGTCAAGCCATCGGCGTGTGGACGGGTACGAAATCTTCCACCTCAAATAATTACCCGGGTAAAGCCTTTTTATGATATGAAAATTATACTTCAATTATTCTTTTCTGTAAAGAATTTTTTTGTTTCTCAACATCCGGCTCCATTCTTTATCATTAATTTTCATAAATGTAATGATTGAATTTTTGAAATCCGGATTATCTGTGGATGTCGTTAATCTCAGTACTGTTTTAAATTGCTCATCACCATCTACAAACTCGTTCAAAATTAATGCTGTATTAGGTTTTGCAGTTTCTACGATATATTGTGGATGTTCAACAATTTCTTTCAAATACTTGTAAAATTTTTCATAATCATTTGGATGTCTGTCTTTGATATGTTGTATGCGTTCATCGGTTATAATAACATCATTTGTCACAATATCTGTTGTTATGCACTTATAGATATCTATATCAATTCTCCCAACATAAAGCACTTTTATATCCTCTTTCGTATTTCTTGGTATCATTATATCAATTCTTATCCCTTCTGCAATACTTTTCTTCTGTAATTATTTGAATACCCATATACGATAAGTCAAGAGTTTTTTTTAATATTTCCTACTCGCAAATATATATGGAATTTTGTCTATTCCACATAGGCTTTCAAACCGGTATCTGCACATACCCACTGCTCTCTGCCCTGCTTATCCAGACCTAAGTACATCCAGATTTCATCGTTTAGGCGCATGGTAGCAAGGTTCTTTATAACAGTTCCCTTTTTTAATGAGCTAAGTCTTGCGCCTTTTACTACTTTACCGCCTTTAATTCTTGGCTTGGTTCGAACAATCAAGTTACTGGCTGTTACTTTATAGGTTGTTCCCGGCTGATAGTTAATCTGTATATGTACTGGCTCTTTAGATGCAGCCTGTACGGTTGCTCCGGTGCAACTTACCGGCTTGAGAAACAAAGCTCTTTCTGCTTCTCTTCGCTTAGTAAGTCCTGCTGATTCTGTCTTTCCAATCTTATTATACAATAACATCTTTTCGGCAATCGTCTTTCTATCTCTTGTACCGCCCGCTGTCAACTGGTCAATGCTACCAATGTTGTAAGCAAAGCTAACCAGTGCATCAAGTTCATTCTGATTCCAACGATACTTGTCGTTGTATTTCATGACTTTGGCTTCATACTTTACTAAATCATCATTTAAAAAGCTCTCTGCCTGTGCCTGTGTGATTTTCTGCCCCTGATATACTCCAGAAGTATGACCATAGCCGATAGTCCATACACCGCCCGGACATACATAGGCTGCCAAACGACAGCCCTCATGTTCTTTAATTAATCTGATTCCTACCTGTGATGTTTTCATTTATTCTTCCTCCTGTTCTTCTTCAACTTTTGTTTTTGCATCTATTAATTTTTGTGTAATAGCTAGACCACTGATTAAAAATGCCGGTACCTTTACTTCCATTTCTACTAGATTCTCCAAAATACTGCGGATTTCATTGATTAAATATGTAGCCAGCGTGAACCATCCAAAAAACTGAACAAATGACAAATCCACACCTATGCTTTTTCCCATTCCTATAAAGCCAAATGATACAAAGAATGCAATTCCAATAACGATCCAATAGAGCACTTTTTTAAATACACCTTTTGCTCCCACAGCGCTGGATTCGTTCTTTTTGAAATATCTCGCTTTAATCCAGCCCGTCGCATAATCAATGACATTCATCAGTAAAAATCCGATAAACAAATACCAATACTCCCCGAAAATTGCTGTTCCAATAGTTGCAATAAACCCATAAATCATATTTACTTTCATTCCTTTCATTTTCTTCTTTTCCTCCTGTTCTGATTGTGATAGAATGTAATCAGAACAGAAATGTATTTTAAGAAGCATCGAACCTCGGCAATGGTTATCGGTGCTTCTTTTTTGTCCCGACAAAGTTACTGCCTGCCCCCTCCTAAAAAACAGGCTTGTTCACTCATAGATTTGCCGGATATTAAAAGAGCCGTACATACAGATTCGTTCTGTACATTCGGCTCTCTGGCTCTGATTGGTTATTCAATTACTGCTTTTAATTCTTCAATTTCTGCTTCGGTCAGTTTCGGATAATCGGCAATGACTTCTTCAAAGGTTTCTCCTGCTGCCATTCGCTTTGTGATTACCCGAATCATAAGTTTCTTTTTCAGACTACTCATTTATCTCTTCCCCCTCTTCCTCAAGAATATCTTCCACCAGTTCAGTTTCTTCCTCTGTACCGAAAAGGATTTCTGCTAAAAGCTCGTCCTGTTCTGCCTGTGTCTGTTTCATTTCTGCGTTCTCTGCTTCAAGTGCAGCACATTTTTCCTCTAATTCGTCAATTCTGGCTTCGGTTTCGTCTTTAATGTGGAACTTTACAGTTACATTTCCACTTGCATTCACGGTTGCTGATTCAAAAATTAAACTCTTGTAAATACCGCAAACTGTTTCTCCATCT
>JAGALK010000012.1 GCA_017625255.1 Lachnospiraceae bacterium | reverse complement strand
GTCTGTTATTTCGTTTAAACCACTAGCATTTAACAACTGTTTTCCTGTAAATGATTTCTGCTCACTCTTCCCCCGAACAGCATTGATTTTTGCAATAGATGCCTTGCTACCGTTTAGGGTGGTGTCGGTGGTGGTTGCTGTGTCTATTTCTCCAGTATCTTTAATATTTTCAAATATCTCTTTTGATTTCTCATAATAATTTTTAGCATTGTCAGTATCTTCACTTTCTCTTGTTCCAGTACCGCCTACTGCGTAAGATTCTGCCCTAATTGCGCTATTTGCTGCATTAATCATTTTTCCATCTGCAATACTTGCACTATCGGCAGCTTCCTGTGCGGAATTAGAAGCAGTGGCTGCCGCTTCAATCGCTTCTTTTCGTTTGCTTTCAGTTTCCGCAACCCATTCTTCTTCTGTACCCCCATATCCATATTTTACTGCCAGAGCATATGCTGATACTGGACCTAAGTCTACGGTTTTACTCATATTAGCGTTACCTCCAATCTCCCATTTTCTGTTAAGACAAATTCTGTTTCCAAATTATCTGTTTTTGTAAAAATCAGATGCCCACTTTCATTGATATCAAAATCTGCCCATCCGGCACTTGCTGCTATCTGTTCTGCTCGGGATGCAGATAGCTCCGCTTCACCTGCGCTATCCTTTGCTGCTGTCGCACTTGTCTCTGCTTTTGCAGCCTGTTCTGCAGCAAATTGGGCACTTTCCTTGCTGTCGCTATGGTAGGTCAATATCTGTGGTAAATATGTATTTTCAATATCGTCATATATCTGAATTACTGTATCTGTATTCTTTTGCGTTGTTTCAGCATAATTTTCTACCTGTTCAAGTACTGCATTAAACTTAGATGTATAACTATCCCCTATTTCCTTTGCTATTTCCTCTATCTGCTGCTTAAAATCCTCATAAGTTCCCATCCTCTTTACAACACCCGCTGCAAAGCACATCCAGACAATTTGTTTTTCTGTATCTGAATCTATAGACACAGCCCATTCTCCGGGAAGCATTTTATTGGGGTCAAAATCCGCGTAATTGCCACGCCTTATCTGTATTGCCATAATTTCCTCCGTATCTACAAGAGTGTATAATCAAAACGAAATGGTATATAACTATCTTCTGCTGTTTCATAATCTTCTGTGCTCAAATTTCTTACCGTAAGATATCCGCTAGTATCCAGTGTAACTTCAAAAATATATGTACCATCGTTAGAAATCACTCTAAGGTTTCTATGATTTGGTGGTGTAATATCAAAAATTGTAACGGGTGTTTTATGTGCCTTGCCTGCTGCCAATGTTGCATGAACAAACATTTCACCTTCTACAAGCATGAATACACCGGATTGATGTACTGTTCCTACACAGGTCACATTGTAGACACCAGATGGCGGAGATATCTCAAATGCGTACTCTTCCTTTTGAAAACCGGAAATCATTGCATTATTTGTTGATAAATTATTGATCATTCCCTGTCCTGAATATACCGCAGGTATTTCTACAAATGTAAATTCACTTCCGACATGCAGACATGTAGCATTTCCTACTCCTCCGTCAAATGGATTACTTGCAACTGCTGCACATAATGCCTGTGACGACGGAAATATCGCATTCGGTCCATATTGCGTGGTAATCCGAATTTCATCTTTGACTGATAAGGAATTTGCTATTACATCTCCCCACAAGGTCATGTTACTTTCTTTATCTAGTTGAATATTGGCAGAATCAAATATAATTCCATCTTTGCTCATGGAACATACGCATTTTCCTTCTGCATCATAAATTTTTATACAACCATCTATATTGGTTTGGTTGCCACCAACAACTAAATCTCCGGTGTTTATCCAATCAGCATTTATTCCTATTGCACTTAACACATTTACAACCGCATTTCCATTAGCATCCATTCCGGCATTCCATGTATTGCCACCATCTATAGATACTCCAAATGCATCTGCGGTCATTTTCCAGATAATAGAGCTTGTGGCAAGTTCCGGTTTGTTGTGCAGATAATAAATAATACTGCCATCTTCCTGCTTTTCTTCGGTTTTAAATACTCCAAAAGATTGTGTCATGAGATTGGTAAGCTGTCGAATGGCTAAGTCATAGGCTGTTAATTCTTTTTTTCTCTCTTTCCTTGCCTTAACAACTGCTTTTGTCATTTCTGAATATTGTGTTGCTCTATTTCTCGATGGTGTTTCTGCATCACAGGTTAATCTCTGTGTTCCACCAAGATTAAATTCTCTTGTAGAGATAAATGTCTGGTAACTGTTTTGTTTTCTATCCGTAACATATGCAATATCACCGGCTTCTACGGATGGATTACTAAGAGCTTCCACTGTTAATGGACGAAACCTCATTCCAACAACCTTATCGTATAAAAATTCCGCTACTATTTGTGCCCTTCCTTTTTGTATTAATGCATTTCCGGAAATTTCAATCACATATCCTTCTTCTCCTTCGAGCCATGTCTGTGGAATCTCCGTTTCTGTTTCTTCGAATTCCTCTGTAACACGAATGCCTGTAATCACTACATCATCCGTCGACATGGAAATGGATTTTGTTGAAAAAATATGATGGTATTCTTTTTGATTTTCAAATTTTCCACCGTCTACACCATCCCCTGATGAGTAATCTGCAAAATTTCCACCATCTATATCCTCTCCTGTTAAATATGGTGTATAACTATCAAATTGTCCCCCATCAAGACTTAAATATTTTTCAAATTCTTCCATCTTGTACCAGTCCAACTTTAACCGTCCATGTGCATCCATCTTTGCCCAACAACCTGCAATCTGTGCAACCATAGCCACAATATCACCAAAAGTTAAGGCTTCATCTGTTGGGCGTTCCATAACTTCATAATTTCTGTTATCAAAATCAGCCGATGCCATGATAATTCCGCAACATACACATACATCTTGCATAATAGAGCTAATTTTTGCCGGATAGATTAGCTTACTGTTCGTGTAAGGAATATCCAATTTTGACATAAAATCCAAACATGATAGTGTTATTGTAGAACCATTATAATCCGCTTCATCCACTATATATGTTCCCACACGGATTTTTTCCAGTCCTGCTGCTAACTGTAAACCTATCCATACAATTACTTCTGCATCTGCAAAATCATATTCACTGAATGTATCATAGATATTATTTAATGTTACTGTCATTTTTCCTGTTACTGCTGCACCTATGGAAAATGTTCCACTGGCAGAGGTTGCATCTTCAATTTTTAATGAATTCTGCCATACATCCTTATTTTCGAGATTTAATACAGTTCCATCTGACAGAGTAACATCAAGAAATGCCAGAAAATTCCGATTGTCGCTAAACATCTCTTTGCTAAATTCCGTAGATAAATCCAGCATATTCCCACCTACCTCTCTATGATTTCAAATGCCACCTGCGTGTACAATTTATTATTAATCGTCCATGTTTTCATCGGTGCTGTTCTATCACCTACATAAAATGTTCTGGTTTCATTCTTTCCAGACATTGCATCCGGGTATGTAACGCTGACATATTCCGGATTAAATGCCTGCAATATTTCAGATACTTCCTTTGGTCTTGGACCATTCCAGACAAGAGATATCTTGCGTTTCTGACCAATCCTGTTTTTATGCATCAATATGTCCTGTGTTCTTCCTGCTGCACTGTCTGAAATATCCTGAAGTCCCCATGTAAATGCTGACGGGTCTTTAATTTCCTTTCCATCTACTAATAGAATTGCCATATTATCACCTTTAAAAAGGCACATACCGTTGCCAGTATATGCCTATAATTCTGTTACCACATGATAACGCCTATCACTTTTCTCTTTTCCTTTTTTAACTGTCTGGTACATGGTCTCGCTGTCTACTTTAATGGTTAATTCAATTACTGGCGGTGCAGTATTGTCCTGCCCTACAAATGCCATCATAACCTCTGCCATACCATCTGCAACAGCACCTTTGATAGCTGTTACAATCTGATCGTTATTTGCTACAGCAGAACGATGCCCAATTCTACCAACCATTTCATTTATGCCATTTTCTCGTGCCATAAACAACTCGCCTGTGTTTGGGAAACCGCCAGACGCATAATAACTGACCGATACTGTTGGTACAGATGGAGGATTGAGATTAAATCCACCTGTTACAGAAAAATGTGGCAGTTTAATTTTAGGAAACTCAATTTGTAGACCACTCCACCAATTCTTGAATTCGTCCCACTTTAACTTGACAGCATCTTTTATGGAACCTATTTTAGACTTCCACTTATCAGTAGACATATTGACTTTTACACTATTCCACCACTGGTTTACTGCTGTTCCACTCCACCATGTTCTCGCTTCGTCCCATTTGGATGAAATAGCATTCTTGGCAGAACCAAGTTTTGACTTCCATTTTTCAGTAGACATATTGGTGCTTACTTTTGTCCACCACTGACCTACTGCTGTATTTGAAAACCAATTTCTTGCATCGCTCCATTTATCACTAAGACTATCTCTAATGCTACCTATGTTCGCCTTCCATTTATCTTCAGAGAATGCCGGTCTAACATTGTTATTGTACCAATTAGATACCATTGTAGAAAATTCAGATGCGGCATTACTGAAACCTTCCATTATACCAAGCATAATATACTTGCCTACAGGTTGCATCTTTTTAGCCGGACTTTTTATACCAAACACCTTGCAAATACCATCATATATCCACAGGAACAAATCAGAAAATGGTTCAAGTGCAGATCCAACCACTCCAAAGAATCCGTTCAGTATACCATTTACAATATTCTCTCCGATTCCCCAGAAATCTTTCTCTGCAAACGCATTTTCAAAACTCTTTTTGGCATCTGCAAAAAACTGCTTCGCCACATCCCAGTTAAATAACCTATCTGCAATGGTAGAAAGAATAGATTTTCCATCTATTTGAATTGCGCTTAATGCACCTGTGATGCCACCAACAATTGCGCCTGCAACAGTTCCTACTCCTGGAAACCACGAACCTGTAACACCACCTGTAACCACTCCTGCCAATGCATTACCGATCGCTCTTAAGATTCCTTCTGCCCATGTACCTCTTATTTTTTTAGTTATCCATTCGTCAATCCCAGTTACGATATCTGATGCTACCTTTTCAAATGCTCCAGATCCACCAGCAAGAGTTAATTTTACAACAGATATAGCTATTCCTTTTAATGTCAATCCGGCAAATCCTGCAGAAATCTTTGTAATTAAAGATTTTTTTAATGTAGAAAGTGCTAATGCTAACCCAGCTTTTCCTAATTTAAACGCCCCTATTGTCAACATTATTTTTTTCACATTGAGATTGAGGTTTTCTAATAAAGAAGATATAAAACCACTGACGCCCTTTTTTACCTCATCTTTATCAATAGTTTCAAATGCTGTCACAATAATATCTGCTAAACCGGATGCTGTTTTACCTAATGATTCCCCTAGCTTCTGGAAGCCAGTTAAACCGGTTTTCTCATCCACCACATTCATGTGCTCAAAAAAGGAATTGATAAGGTTTCCTAACTGTTTTCCCATTTTGTCAAATTCCATCTCTGAAACAAAAGAATGCCATGCATTTATTCCTACTAATATTCCACCAGCAATCGTCTTTCCTATACCTGTCCACAAAGAATCCACATTCAACAGACCATTGATAAATGTTGCACAGGATTTACCAAACTTACTGGCAATATTATTGTATTTCTTCCAGCTTATTCCATTCAGCACATTTGCTATCTTGCTTCCTATGGTTTCGCCAATTCCTGTAAAGTCTGCCTTATTCCACGCCTGCTTTATCTTATCGGCAACCTCTTTAATCTTATTGTCTACCGGAACCTCAGTAAACATGTCCTCTGGCAATACGCTTCCTGCTCCACCGCCAGAACTTGATTTATCCGAATCATCGTCGTTCAGTTTATGAATCTGGTCAAAACCAAGTAAAGTTCTCTGTAGTTTCTTATTTGCTTCATTCGCTTTGTTGGCACCACTGGCATTACTATTTAGGCTTGCTGCATAATCCTGCTGTACCTTTATAGCTTTTGTAAATGAGGTCTGTCCGGTTAAAGCCGCAAATAGCATGCCGACCGC
Organism: Lachnospiraceae bacterium; assembly: GCA_017625255.1. Taxonomy (GTDB): domain Bacteria; phylum Bacillota; class Clostridia; order Lachnospirales; family Lachnospiraceae; genus Roseburia_B. Next base: position 2,078 of record JAGALK010000012.1, on the reverse strand, counting down.
CGATACCGCCTGATTAACTTTCTGAATCAGTACATTTAGAATCGGTGTGACTACATTTAAAATCGGTGCAAAGGCTGTTGCAAGACTATTTTTTAGCTGTGTCAGTGACGACATTAGCAACGATAGACTTTTATTCGTCTTTTCACTGTATTGTGCCAGATTCTGCAAGCCTTCCTTTGCTCCATTTAATGAACCCTGTATCAGAAAACTTGCAAACATGAACTTCGCTGTCATAGCCAATGTACTAAATATTCCACCCAAATTTCTGCCGGAATTTCCAAGACTACCAAAAGACTTATTTGTCCTATTCAACAACGGAATTCCTGTTTTAAATCGCTGAATGAGTGCTGCAAATGCTCCACCAGATTTTTTGATAGAAGAGGTCACAGTATTAAATACTTTTGAAAAGATATTTCCTGTACGTTTTATTTTCGCACTCTTTTCATATTCTTCCTGTTGTTCTGACAACATAGCCAATTCTATTCTTGTCTGATGTATTCCTCTTTGAAGTTTGTCCCACTGGGCTGTATTCTGAACTTTTTCGCTATCAGAAAATTCCTGCATATCTCTTTTAGCGTAATCTAATGTGCCTTGTGCTTCCTTAATATTATACTGCAATGTTTTCCATGCCTTACTACTTTCGTTTACACCAGTTGCACGCATTCTGTCCTGTGTATCTATATAACGATTTAATCTCTTTTCTGCATCACTGACTGCCTTTACAATCGCTTTATACTCATCAGTATATTCAATATTCTCTCCTGAATTCTCCATCTCCCGCTGTCTGGCAAGTAAACGCTGCAACTTCCTTTCTGTACTTTCAATACTTCTGCTCATATCTTTGTACTGATTTCCAGGCATTGGCTTTGACAAGATATCTCGTATTTTCTGCTGATTCTTATGGATATTGTCTCTAACCTTTCTCATAGGTTCCGTGCATTTATCCATACTTTTTCGAATAGCCGCATTCTGCTGATCCACATCTTTTGTTGCTTCGCCTAATATCTGGCGCATCTTTTTAATTTCCCGCCGCAATGGTTCCATAGTTGCGTCTATTACTACTTTAAGTTTTTCCAGTGTTCCGTCATTACTCATTCGCTCTCACCTCCTCCATAAAATCTTGCATTATATGCATCCATTGCATCTCTACGCCTATTTTTAAAATCTTCTAATTCCTGTTGCTGTTTGTAATTCTCATATTGGACTTTTTCTTCGTTAAACAACTGCGGATAATAATCCCATGGCATAAGCTGCGGTACATCATTATCACTCGGCAATAGCATTGCAAGACGATTTGCCACAATTTCGCCAAGAGTGAATCTTTTCATGATTTCGTCCTTTTTCTTTCGGTTATAGCTCTCTATGGTATCCCGAATGTCGACCATTGAACTGTTCCAGAATTCATCTATTGACATGCCGCAATCCAATGCCAAGGGATATAATTCATTGATTACATCTGTTACGAAAGTTCCTCGTCCAAATCCTTGATGCTCTCCATCATGCTCTGTGCCTGCTTGTCTGTAAAAAAACCGGATACCGCCGCAATTGGAATGATGATATCCATGTAGAAGCTCTGCTGGCTTCCACCTTCTTCTAACCATTTATCAAACAGACATTCCACTTTCTTATAGTCTACCTTATGCTCCCACGGAGACATTGCAGCCTGTACAATGGTAAGCATAATGGAAAGTGGTGGAATTTCTGATGTTACTAGGCTCATGATATTCTGTTTATACTTGTTTTCCAATTTCGTAATCATTGAAGTTGTAAGCTTCAATTTATATTCTCTTCCATTTACTTCCCAGTAATGAAACGGTTTCCGCTTCTGTACTTTCGCTTCTTCCAACTGAACAACCTTTCCAGATTCTTTTTCTTCTGTAAGGCTTAACTCTTCATCTAATCCTTCCATTCCCATCTTCTATTCCTCCTATGCTGGATCTGTATATTTAAAACCGCTTTGCAATGCTAGGTTTAAATCAAAATCGATTACACCATTTACACCGCCACCTGTACGTTTTACGGATACCTGTGCATCAAATTCTGTTGTAGAACCATCTGCTAATGTCTCCTTAAACGAT
>JAGALK010000127.1 GCA_017625255.1 Lachnospiraceae bacterium | reverse complement strand
GGTGTTAGATTTGCTTAATATTCTTTTAAGTATCAGCGGAAAATTGCCACGGATGGCAATTTTAGGCGAAACCGCCATGGAGGGCGGTTTGAGCCGACGCGTCCGTTACCAATATCATTTAATAAGAATATTTAGCAAATCTTACACCCGTACAACGGAATCTGTCCACACCTATACCTACCCTATATGCCCACCACAAAGCAAAAAATGATACATTTCACAAAAATAAAATGTTATGTCGTCCGTCCTTCAAAATAATATCGGGATACCATTTATCCCCATAAACCGAAATTTTTTATTGCTCCTGACTCTCCTCTGCAATGCTTCCATCTTCTGTAACTGACTCATTTTGTCCTAAAACCGATGTCTCCTGTACATTCTTATTCTTCTGTGCCTCTAAAGCTTTCAGCTCATCCGGATCAATATACGAATATGCATTAGAAATCTTTGTATTTTCTGCTGTCAGATATACCTCTTCTCTATAATAAGCAATCACAGGCGTACCTGTAGCCACTATCTCATACAATTTGTCAGCTGCTTCTTTAGGTACATTGATACAGCCATGAGAACCGGAGGTTTTATAAATTACTCCGCCAAATTTCCCATTTCTCCAAGATGCATCATGTATACCTACATTATAGGCAAATGGCATAAAATAAGTAACATCTGACTCATAATCCTCACCTTTTAAAACCGCAGGACTCTTTTTATATACGATTTTAAAAACTCCATCCGGAGAACCGTTTCCTCTATTGATATTTCCGGATACAATATCTGTTTCTGCCTTTAATTTTCCCTTTTCGTAATACCACAAATGCTGATTGGTATAATCAATTTCAATATAGGTATCTCCTATATCATTTGCTCCATATGCCAATGCAGTCTGAGAATAGACAGGCTCTCTGGTCTTGACCTCTCCATTTTTTAGTTCTTCAATCAAAGCTGCTTTTTCTGCTTCTTTATCGATTACCCAGCCATAATCTCCGCCGCCAATAGATACAGTATCGCCCTTGGAGGTTTTAAATTCCCGAACATCACCATATGTATTGTATTTTGTTGCCAAGCCCTGTACATAAACAGCTACTGCATCTTCATCAAAGATTACATTATATTCTTCATCCACTGTAATCCATTGGGATATAACACTTTTATCTACAATCTCTGTTGTATCTCCCATATCATAGGTAATTTGCGCTCCAAAATATGCCTGAATCTGATTCATACATGCAGAAAGCACCTTATCATCGGTAGTTACTTCTGGTTTTTTGTATACTTCATCCGAAAGCACCAATTCTGTTTCACCGACATCTACAGACGCTTTTATAAGCGTATACACCTTATCCGCCAGCAGATAGCTTCCCTGTGTTTCCGGTACAAGCTCGTAGCCTTCTTCTGTCATTTCTATGCTTGCATTTTCAGGCTCTATCATATTCTCTTCTTTAAAACATGATAAAGCATGAATCTTTTCTTTTAGCTTTTCTTCACTGTAAGTAATGCTCTTATCCATATGCAATGCTTTATTTTTAAGAATTTCCTTTGGCCATAAAAAAGATTTCTGCGCTTCGAGCAGCTTTTCTTCTTCTCCATTCGGCTGATAATTATAGTCTATGTCCACACCAAGAATTTGATATTTATTACCGTTTCTATCATAGATTGTCAATAGGTAATCCTTTACCTCTGACCCAACTTCTTCTGCCGCTTCTTCTGCTGTCATCCCACTGACATCAATATCTGCCAATCTTGTCTGAAAGAAAAAATGCGACTGAAAGTAAAATCCAAAAAATAGATAAACGGCAAGGATTGCAAAACCTACAATTCCAAACGCAAGGGTAATGGACTTGCGAATAACTCCTGTTTTCTTCTTTTTTCTGCGACTCATATCCACACTCCTTTTTTCATTAATACACCATATTATACTCTATATTTTTATAAAATGGATGATTTACAATAAAAATTAATAATATTGTAATTTATGCTAACACCTTATTATTTAATATGCTATAATACTCGGGAAAATGTAACCCCTAAAATTATGGATAAAGGAGAATATTATGGATACTAGAAAGATAGATTTGCATGTACATTCTACTGAATCTGACGGTACATTTACTCCGGCAGAACTGGTTTTAGAAGCACAAAAAGCCGGACTTTCTGCTTTCGCACTTACCGATCACGACACGGTAAACGGTGTTGCTGCTGCAAAAGAAGCTGCTAAAAATACAGAAATCGAATTAATTTCCGGTGTAGAGCTTTCTACCGAATATAAAGATAAAGAAGTACATGTGGTAGGACTTTTCTTAGACGAAACAGATTCTGCACTTTTAAAACATCTTGCACTCTTTCGGCAAAAAAGAGATGGACGCAATGAAGCTATGTGTGCCCTACTTCGTAAGGAAGGCTTTGACATCACAGAAGAAGCCATGCGAAAAATGTTTCCGGAGGCTGCGGTTTTAACCCGTGCACATGTGGCAAATTTTCTGGTAAATAAAGGCTATATTTCTTCTATTTCTGTTGCCTTTGATAAATATATTGGTGATGGCTGCCGTTGTCAGGTTTCCCGTGAAATGATTACGCCGCAGGAAGGCATAAAGCTTATTCATAATGCCGGCGGCGTAGCTGTTTTAGCGCATCCGATTCTTTATAAAATGAGCGATACCCGTATTCATGAACTCCTTGCAGACTGCAAAAATACCGGCTTGGATGGTGTGGAAGCCATTTACTCCACTTATCAGCCGGGAGACGAACGCTATATCCGTAAATTAGCCGCTGAATATGATTTAAAAATCTCCGGTGGCTCTGATTTTCACGGTACAAACAAGCCAAGAATAAAATTAGGAACAGGCATGGGAAATATGTATGTGCCCTATGAAGTATTAGATAATCTCCGCCCATAAATATATACAAAAATGTCAGGCTCTCATAAACTGAGATAACCTGACACTCTTTGTCATTTAATACTGTATTTACAAAACAAACTTCTCAATAACTTCTGCAATTGCATCGTGATTATTATCATTTTCCGTAACATAATCCGCTGCTTCTTTTGCTTCTTCTACTGCATTTTTCATTGCCACACCAATATGCGCTGATTTAATCATGGAAATATCATTTTTTTCATCACCAACAGCAATGGTATGCTCAATTGGAATATTTAAGAAACGACACAAATATTCTACTGCTGCGCCCTTACTTACACCCAACGGGCAATATTCCAAGTATTCATTGCAGGAGAAAAAGCTAGTCAGCTTACCTTCTGCCCATGCTGCATTCGTACGCTGAAATTCTTCTAAAATCTGACGATTTTCCAGATTAATCATAAGAATTTTATAAGGTTCTTCCTCTAGTGCCATAGATACATCCTGCTGCAGCTTATATTTCATTTTTGTGCGTGCAATATAGTAGTCTAATTCTTCACTATGCTTTTCTGTCAGTATTTCCGCTTGATTATAGGTCTGAATATAAATTCCTGCCCGATGTGCTTTATCGAAAAGCTGATAAACATACTGAATTGGAATTGTTTTTTGACACAATACACGATCAGCAGAACAATCATATAACACAGAACCATTAAAAGCGATCATATAACATCCCGGCATGGTAAGTCCAAGCTCTTTGACCACAACTCTTCCACTTTCTACAGGTCTTCCGGTAGCTACTACTACATAATTTCCTGCGTTTAAAGCACTATGGATTGCCTGTCGATTTTTTGCAGAAATAATCTTGTCATCCGATAATAATGTTGCATCCAAATCTACAAAAAGTATCTTACTGTCTCTCATATAATCGCCCTCCTTTGCTGCTAAACAGGTTCTGCCGGAACAAAAATTCTTTCCTGATAGATATTCTGTTCCTTAGGAACTTTTATTTTTGCCTCTTTGCAAAACTGTTCCTGTGAATTTACAAGAACCTTTCCTCTTTTATCTATTTTCTCATATTCTCCATTTTTATTCAAGAGGTGGGCTTTCATATTATCCGCTAATTCGACTTCCAATATATGATAAACTTTCTTTTTTATTTCTTCATCTTCAACCGGGAATAAAATTTCCACTCTTCGGTCAAGATTTCTTGGCATCCAGTCAGCACTTCCCATAAATATTTCCGGCTGACCGCCATTATAAAAATAAAATATTCTGCTGTGTTCTAAAAAATTTCCTACAATAGAGCGAACTCTTATATTCTCACTAATCCCCGGTATTCCCACACGCAGACAACAGATACCACGAACTACCAGATCAATCTGTACACCTGCTGCTGACGCTTCATACAAAGCGGTAATAATTTCCTTATCACACAAGGAATTCATTTTGGCTATAATTTTCGCTTCTTTTCCTTCTTTTGCATTCTTTGTTTCCCGATTTATCAGCTTCAAAAACTTCTTTCTCAGCCACAAAGGCGCCACAATCAAACGATTCCATGACAATGGTTCCGAATAGCCGGAAAGCATATTAAATACGGCTGTCGCATCTTCTCCAATGGCTTCTGAACAGGTAAAAATACCACAATCGGTATAAAGCTTTGCTGTAGAATCATTATAATTTCCGGTTCCAAGATGTACATATCTACGGATACCATCCTCTTCTCGTCTAACCACCAGAGAAATCTTACTGTGTGTTTTTAAGCCTACTAAACCATAAATAACATGACAGCCGGCCTGTTCTAATTTCTTAGCCCAAACAATATTATTTTCCTCATCAAACCGGGCTTTTAATTCCACAAGAACAGATACCTGTTTGCCATTTTCTGCCGCCTGTGCCAAAGATGCAATAATCGGCGAATTACCACTGACACGATATAAAGTCTGCTTAATCGCAAGTACATCCGGATCAATGGATGCCTGACGAATAAAATCAACCACCGGATCAAAAGTCTGGTATGGATGATGCATTAGGATATCCCCTTTACGAATTGCCGCAAAAATATCTTCTCCCGGCTCAATCTGCGGTACTCTCTGCGGTATATACTTTTTGTACCGTAAATCATCACATCCCTCTAGTCCATATAGCTTCATCAAAAAAGTCAAATCTATCGGACCATTGATACGATAAATTGCCTCATCCGCAATATGTAATTCTTCTTTTAATATGGCAAGAAGCTTTTTATCAATCTTATCTTCTACCTCTAATCGGATAACCTCTCCCCACTGACGCATTTTAAGCTGCTTTTGAATTTCCTTTAATAAGTCGGCTGCTTCATCCTCGTCTATAGACAAATCTGCATTTCGCATAATACGATACGGATATGCACATACTACCTTACAATTCAAAAAGAGCTTATCCATATTTCTCTCTATCATCTGTTCTAACAAGATAAAGGTTCTGCCGCCCTCTTTTTCAGATGGAATTTCTATTAATCTTGGCAAAACAGATGGCACCTGTACTGTCGCAAATTCATTTTCTTCCGCTGATTTTCTTTTAATTAATGCAGCAATATTTAATGTCTTATTCCGAATTAACGGAAATGGTCTGGATGCATCTAATGCCATCGGCGTAAGTACAGGATAAACATTTTCCTCAAAATAAGCATCTACAAACTCTGCCTGCGTAGCATTCAATTCTTCAAAAGCATCTATAATCTTCACATCTCTTGCTTTTAAAAGAGGCAATAAAGACCGATTATAGGTAGAATACTGGGTATCTACCAAAGCTCTTGTATCCTTGTTGATAGCTTCTAGCTGTTCTATTGCGCTCATTCCTGCAATATCTTTTTTCTTATATCCTGCGTGCACCATATCCTTTAGGGATGCCACGCGAACCATAAAAAATTCATCTAAATTTGAAGAAGTAATGCTGACAAATTTTAATCTTTCCAGCAAAGGAATGGATTTATCCCGCGCCTCATTCAATACTCTTCCATTAAACTTCAGCCAGCTTAACTCTCTGTTTTCATAATTTTCAGGATTTGTAAATATTTTTTCTTTTTCCATAGGTCACCTCTAACTGTATACGCGCTTCTCATGAATTACCGGTTTTATACCAAATACTCGTTCAAAATACTCTGCTTTTTCTGCTAATAAGCCTTTTTCCAGAATAATATCATCCTGATTTTCAATGGTGATTACTAACTGTCTATTTCGAATGGCTGCTTTTACATTCTTGAATTTTTGCTTATGACTTCTATCCATTGCGTTTGCCACACGAAGTATTGCCGATAGCTTCGCAACAATCATGTATGCAGATTTGTCTAATTTATCTGCTAATTCCTCATAGTCTGCTAATGGATAAGTATTATATAAAACTGTACAGGCAATAATTTCCCGTTCTAAATGACTCAAACCGATAATCTCAGATTTTTTTATAATATCATAAGAACATTCCGGTCCATGAGCAAGACTGACATATTTTCCACAATCATGCAATATAGCTGCTATCTGTAACAGTAAGCGTTCTCTTTTTCCCATTCCATGCTGTTTTTTCATACTGTCAAAGATTAATGCAGACATCTGTGTCAATGCATCAATATGTGGTGAAAAGCTTTCATATCTTTTAGACAAATGCTTTGCTGCTGACAAAATATCCTCATCAAAATCGTGGGATGGTATCATAAGCTTATGCCGCTGCGCATAATCATATGCAATCCCATCACTGACACTTACACCCGGCGCCCAGATTTCTTCTGCATTTAATTCCTCTGTAAGTCTTGTGTATAAAACAATAAATGGCACTAATAATGGATCATTTTCATTAGAAAGATTCAACTCTCCTGCAATCTGCTCTATACTCTTACGATAAAACTTTCGCATAGCTTTTACAAACTTTTCTGCGCTTACGATTTTCTCTTCATTTTTCTTGTCCGCTTTTTTCATCAGCTCCATGATATAACCACCCATGAAAATGATGGTTTTTATCTTTTGCTTCTTCATATACAGAGACTTAAATACTTCCAAATCCTTATTCACTAATTCTTCAATTTGCTTTTCATAGTGAGCTGCCGAATTGCCAAGGACTGCTAATTTTTCCCGAAGACGCATAGTACCTAACACGATATGCTGTGTAGTCACAACTTTTCCTTCTGCAAACAAGGTGACCTGCAAGCTGTCACCACCTACATCTACAACTGCTGCGCCATGTCTGGTAATCTCATCAAATTCTTCACGAAAAGCCACCGATTTGTATCCGATAAAACGATGCTCAGAATTACTAAGTACTTTTACTTGAATGCCTGTACGGATATATAACTGATCCAACACAAAAAGTTCATTTTTGACATCTCGAAAAACTCCTCCCGCATAGGCTTCATAGGCATCTACACGATAGCTTTCCATAATCTTTTTAAATTCAGAAAGTACATTTCCTAATTCCTCTAGTAATTCATAGCCGATATAGCCTTTCTGGTAAGAATCCTTGCCTAGTTCTATTCTTGCCCGCACATGATCTATTTTTCGAACGGGTTTTTTTGCTGCAAGTTCAAATACCTTTAAGCTTACTTCATATGAACCGATATAAACGGCTGCAAATGTTGTAATTTTCATCAAACATCATCCTTTCAAGTCTGCTGTCCTAATAAGTAATCAATAAATTGCTGTGCAGTTCTGCCTGAAAGCCCGCCATGACTAAGCTCCCATTTATTGGCTTCCAATAATAAATCTGCTTCCGGCATTACAATGCCATGTTTTTCTGCTAAAGTCCTTACAATCTGCTGAAATTCCTTTTTGCTTGGTGAACCAAAATAAATCTGAACACCAAATCTTGCTACTAAGGAAAGCTTCTCCTGTACTGTGTCATTATTATGGAGATCGTCTGCTAATTCTGCTTTGTCTGAGAACTTCTCTCTCACTAAATGTCTGCGGTTTGAGGTTGCATAAATCAATACATTTTCCGGCTTTTTCTCTAATCCGCCCTCAATCACTGCTTTTAAGTATTTATACTCAATTTCAAACTCTTCAAAGGAAAGGTCATCCATATAAATAATAAATTTATAATTTCTGTTTTTTATCTGGGCAATGACAGAATTCAAATCCTGAAACTGATGCTTATAAATTTCTATCATACGAAGACCACGATCATAATATTGATTTACGATTGCCTTTATACTTGAAGACTTTCCTGTTCCCGCATCACCAAATAACAGACAGTTATTGGCTTTTTTTCCGCTTACAAAGGCTTCTGTATTATCAATTAATTTCTTTTTGGCAATTTCATAACCGACTAAATCTTCCAGCTTTACATGGGCTATATTGCTGATTGGAACAATTTTGGCTGCATTTTCTGTATGTTCTACTCGAAAAGCTTTATGTAATCCCAGCTTTCCAACACCAAAATCCTGATAAAATTTTGTTACAGCAGCTTTAAAGGCCTCTACATCTGCTGCTTCATCTAAATGAATACTTAATTCGCATATTCTGTCTCTGATTCTTTGGTTAAATACCTTGCTGCTGCCATCCATACTGGTATATGCAGTCAGTATATCTGCACCTGTTACATCAAAGGCTTCTTCAAATAAATGAAGATCAAAATCGAACAATGCCTTAAATATAGCAAAATCATGTAAGGCAACCGTATTGATAGAGCCATTCACCTCTCCACGAATCTCGCAGGATCTGCTGTAGGCATTTTCATTATTAATCAAAATAAAAGCCAGAAAATTGTGCCACAAATTACCTTCAAATCCATGACTTGCGGCAATTTCTAATAAATCATGAAAACATTCATAATATAATGCCGCCATATCTTCTTTGTTGTAAAAATCATTTTCATAATTTTCCATCAGCCAGGTAAAATTATAAAATAATTTTCCATTTTCAAAGTTCTTATATAAAATCAATTCTTTTGTAGTGCGCATATGTAAATCTCCTGTTCTAATAATTTCCCAGTATTTTCAATCCCTCTGTTTCATTTTCCAGCTCCTGTAGGGCATTTTGAACATTGGCATCCATCAGATTTCCGTCTATATCAATAAAAAATCGATATTCCCATGTCTTTCCCTGAATTGGTCTTGATTCGATTTTTGTCATATTCAGATTGTTGTAAATCAAATGGGATAACGCCTGATACAAGGAACCACTTTTATGTGGAATTTCAAAGCATATACTGATTTTTCCTGCTTCTTTTTGAAATGCTTTTTTTCCTGCAACGATAATGAACTTTGTCGCATTTGAGGTATTGTTCTGAATTGCCTCTGCAAGAATTTCAAGGTCATAAATATCTGCTGTAATTTTGGCTGCAATCGCTGCTTTATTTTTTATTTTATCCTCCTGTACCTTTTGCGCAGAACCTGCTGTATTTTTCATACTGTGTTTTTCCCAGTCTGTATTTCCTAAATACTTTGAACACTGCATCAATGCCTGCGGATGAGAATATACATCTGTAATATCACTAAGCTTTGCACCTTTTATTCCAAGCAGACAATGGTCAATTTTAATAATCTGCTCACCAATGATACTATTTTCATACTCTACCAGCAAATCAAAGTTTTCCGATACAATTCCTGCAGAAGAATTTTCTATGGGAAGCACTGCGTAATCTGCTTCTCCTTTCGCAATAGCTTCCATGGCATCACGCCAGGTTTCCACATTATAGCTTTCCGTATCTGCACCGAAAAACTCCTGTAATGCCTGCTGACTATACGCGCCTTCTACTCCTTGAAATACTACTTTTGCATGCTTAAAATCAAATCTGTCTACAGGAAGAAAATCAAACATTTTTTCTCCTGCTTTCAAACGATAATCGACTGTTTTTTTCGTAAGCAGCATTCTTTCTTCATATAATTCTGCAATTTTCTTATCTATTGCCAAAATATCTGCACGAACTTCCTCTAAACTCTTCATTTCTGCCTCCAAAATATCCGTTCTTTTATAATTATAATATAACAATCGACTTTAGATAGCAAGTCGCCCCCTATGCAAAATCAAATAAAGATAGCTGATTGGTTTCCGGCAAATCTCCCAGAATTCCCATATCGCTCATTAAGTCAATAACAGTTTTACTTACCTTTGTTCTCTGACGGAAATCGTCTTTTGATAAAAATTTACCGTCTTTTGCAGCTTCTACGACTGCTTCTGCTGCCTTTTCACCCATACCGTCAATCGTGCTTAACGATGGCATCAATTTACCATCAATAATTTGAAAACGGTTTGCCTGTGCAACATATATATCCATAGGTAAAAAGTCAAAGCCTCTGGCATACATTTCCTGAACAATTCGCATATCACGATACACATCCTGATCTTTTTTTGTAGGATTCTCTTTTTCCTTGTATTCTTTCATAAATCCAAGAAGCTTTTCCTCTCCCTGACACATTAACTCATAGTTAAATCCGGTAGCACGAATACTGAAATATGCTGCATAATATGCCAATGGATAAAAGACCTTGCAATACGCAATGCGCCATGCCATCATTACATAGGCTGCCGCATGGGCTTTCGGGAACATATACTGTATTTTCTTACAAGACCAGATATACCAGTCCGGTACATCGTGGGCAAGCATCTCTTTTTCCCACTCCGGCTTTAAGCCCTTTCCCTTTCGAACAGATTCCATAATAGTAAAAGCAAGCTCACTCTCTAATCCCATATGAATCAAATAAACCATAATATCGTCACGAGTACAGATAGCTGTGGAAATGGTTGCTTTTCCTTCTTCAATCAATGTCTGCGCATTACCAAGCCATACATCCGTTCCATGGGAAAGTCCGGAAATACGAATCAAATCTGAAAATTCCTGCGGCTTGGCATCAATAACCATCTGCATAGCAAAATCCGTACCGAATTCCGGTATACCAAGGCAGCCTAAGGCACAACCATTTAAATCTTCCGGTGTAACACCTAATGCACTGGTATTCTTAAATAAAGACATAACTGTAGCGTCGTCTAATGGAATAGTCTGCGGATCAAGTCCGGTCAAATCCTGCAGCATACGAATCATGGTAGGATCATCGTGTCCGAGTATATCAAGCTTTAACAGATTGTGGTCGATGGAATGGTAATCAAAATGGGTGGTAACCGTACTTGTTTTCATATCATTTGCCGGATGCTGAACCGGAGTAAAGGAGTCAATTTCTTCTCCCACCGGAAGCACAATAATTCCTCCCGGATGCTGTCCTGTGGTCCTTCGTACCCCTATACAGCCCTGCACAATACGGTCAATCTCACAATTTCTCTTTGCAACACCTCGTTCTTCATAATAATGCTTGATATATCCAAAAGCTGTCTTATCCGCCAGTGTACCAATCGTTCCTGCTCGATAGGTCTGCCCATGCCCAAAAATAACTTCTGTATAAGCATGTGCCTTACTTTGATATTCTCCTGAAAAGTTCAAGTCAATATCCGGCTCTTTATTTCCCTTAAATCCAAGGAAGGTTTCAAAAGGAATATCAAAGCCTTCTTTTGCCAGAGGTTTTCCGCACTGTGGACAGATTTTATCTGGCATATCACAGCCACCGCGCCCGGAAAACGCTTTTACCTCCGGTGAATCAAAATCACTGTAATGACAATTCGGGCAAAGATAATGTGCCTGCAGAGGATTCACCTCAGTAATACCTGACATCGTAGCTGCAAAGGAAGAACCCACAGAACCTCTTGAACCTACCAGATAACCGTCTTCATTGGATTTCCACACCAGCTTTTGTGCGATGATATACATAACGGCATATCCATTATTGATAATGGAGTCCAGCTCACGATTTAAACGCTCTTTTACAATCGGCGGCAGTTCTTCTCCATACATTTCGTGTGCCTTATTTTCACAGATTGTCCGCAAAAGCTGATCGGAGTTTTCAATGACCGGCGGACATTTATCCGGGCGGACAGGTTCTATTTTTTCACACATATCTGCAATCTTATTTGGATTGGTGATGACAATTTCTTCCGCCTTTTCACTGCCAAGATATTCAAATTCTGCCAGCATTTCTTCTGTAGTTCTAAAATATAACGGTGCCTGATCATCCGCGTCCTTAAAACCTTTTCCTGCCATGATGATTCTGCGATAAACCTCATCCTCCGGATCTAAAAAATGTACATCACAGGTTCCTACCACCAATTTGTTGAACTGCTCTCCCAGCTTCACGATTTTCCGATTGATTTCAATTAATTCCTCCATGCTTTCTATCTGGATTTTTTCATTGTCTATCATGAATTTATTATTTCCTAATGGCTGAATTTCCAGATAATCATAAAATTCCACCAATCGTACAATCTCTAATTCCGGCCGCTTATTTAAGATTGCCTGATATAATTCTCCCGCCTCACAGGCAGAACCAATAATCAAACCTTCCCTATGCTTAATAAACTCTGATTTAGGAATTCTAGGGCATCTCCGATAATAGGTCAAATGTGACATAGAAACCAAACGATACAGATTTATTCGTCCGATATCATTTGTGGCTAAGATAACCGCATGATACGGATGCATTTTTTGAATCTGTTCCGGATCAGATGTACGCAGTTCTTCCAATTGATTTACATTTGAAATCTTCCGTTCCTTCAACATCTGAATAAAATAAACAAAAATTCCTGCTGTACATTCTGCATCGTCTACTGCACGATGATGATTTTTTAACTCTACACCTGCGGCTTTTGCTACAGTATCTAATTTATATCGTCCTAAAGTAGGAAAAAGTGCTCTAGATAATATCAATGTATCTACGATTGTAAAATCTTTTTTTATTTTCTGCTGCTCACAATTATATTTTATAAAACTCATATCAAATTCTGCATTGTGAGCTACCATAACTGCATCACCACAAAATTCCATAAACTGTGGCAATACCACTTCTATGGTATCTGCATTCATAACCATATCATCATTGATGCCTGTTAATTGTTCAATTTCAAAAGGAATTGGTATCTGCGGATTAACAAAAACCGAAAATCTGTCTATGATTTCTCCTTTTTCTACTTTGACTGCACCAATCTCGATAATTTTTTCTACTAACGGGCTAAAACCGGTTGTTTCTATATCGAATACTACATAGGTATCCTCCAAAGTCTGTGCTTTTGGATTTTCTACGATAAACTTCAAATCGTCTACCAGATAAGCCTCCATACCATAGATAACTTTAAAATCATCCTCCTTCGAAAGAACTTTCTTCACCTCCGGAAAAGCCTGTACATCTCCATGATCTGTAATGGCAATGGCTTTATGTCCCCATTTCATTGCCCGTTTAATAATATCCTTGACATCAGACACACCATCCATATCACTCATTTTTGTATGACAATGCAATTCCACTCTCTTAACCGGACTATTATCCACGCGAATCTCACGAAATTCCTGAGCCTTTTTTATACCATCCGGAAAAGCGATAAGTAAATCCTTATCGAAGCTATCCATCTTCGGCTCTCCTTTAACCTTTAAAAAGCTTCCTTTTTTTACTTTTTCTAAGAAATCCGGCAGCTCTTCCTTACTGACAAATACTTTAACATTAATCGTATCTGTAAAATCTGTCACTGTAATGGTTACTATCATTCTTTCATTTCGTGTTTCTTTTGTATCTACCTTTAATACCTGACCATGAATAGCTATTTTTCCTATTTCACCTATTATTGTATCAATAGAAACAATATCGTCCTCAAAATCCCGTCCGTAAATAACATCCGGATTATCCGATTTTTTGAAGAAATCTCTTCTTCCTTTAAATTCTCGTTTGAATTCCGGTTTCTTCTCCTGCACCTTTTCCACTGTTTTTTCTGCTGATTTTTCAGTTTCTTGATTTACTTTTTCTTCCTCTGCATTTTCTGTATTCGTCAAACCAGACAAACGAATGACATTCTGTATTTCCTGCTCAATAATTAAATCAGCATTTTTTATCCGACTATTCTCTTTTTGCTTTTCAAAGGATAGATTTACAATAAAATCCAATCCGCAGCGCTCACACACGATTTTTTCCAAAATACGAATAAGTTCTTCCGCCCGTTCTCTGGCAATCATGGTATCTGCCAAAATCAGATTTACTCGTTTTCCATCTTCAAATTCCATTTTTGCACTGCGAAAAATATTGTACAATACCAGACTGTATACCCGTAATTCTTCACTGATGCTTTCTTTATATAATTCCATCAGCTTTTGCGCATCGTACTGACTCGAAAGCTGATATTTTTCAATAATATGTATTTCCATATCCTGATTTGCAAATAGTTGATTTGCAATATCTTTTTCTAACTGAAAAATATTTGCCTTATGAATGAGATGTTTACCTGAAAGATAAATGCGAATCGCCGTCTTTGTACGATTCGCACCTACCTTCGTGACTTCCATCTCGGACAACAACTTTTTCATTTCTTCATTTACAACTAATGTTGGAAATACTTCGAAAAAAAGTTTCGACATGTTATTCACTCCAATTTAATAATTCTTCTCTAAGTGTAGAAAGCAATTCTGCTTCCGGCACTTTTTTGTAAATTTCTCCATGCTTGATAATTAATCCCTCGCCGATTCCTCCGGCAATACCGATATCTGCTTCTTTTGCTTCTCCGGGTCCATTTACTACGCAGCCCATAACTGCAACCTTTATATCTAAAGGAATATCTGCTACCATATTTTCTACCTGATTAGCAAGTCCAATTAAATCAATCTGGGTTCTTCCACAGGTCGGACAGGATACAACCTCGATTCCTCCTTTACGAAGCCCTAAGGTACGAAGGATAAGCTTTGCAGATTTAATCTCTTCTAATGGATCACCTGTCAAAGATACACGAATAGTATCTCCTATTCCCTGATGCAGAATCAGACCAAGTCCGATGGATGATTTTATATTTCCACTGATAAGGGTTCCTGCTTCCGTAATCCCTACATGTAACGGATGGACTGTTTTTTCTGCTATCAACTCATGGGCTTTTACACACATCAAAACATCTGAGGATTTGATACTGATAACTAAGTTGTCATATCCCATATCTTCAATCATTTTCGCTTTATCTAAGGCACTTTCTACGATACCTTCTGCTGTAACACCATGATATTTTTCTACAAGATTCTTCTCTAAAGAACCGCTGTTTACTCCTACACGAATTGGAATATTTCTTTCCTTTGCCACATCTACAACTGCTCGCAAACGATCCATGCTTCCGATATTTCCCGGATTAATACGAATCTTATCCGCACCGTTTTCCATTGCTGCGATAGCCAGGCGATAGTCAAAATGAATATCGGCAACTAATGGAATTTCGATTTGCTTTTTAATTTCTGCAATCGCTTTCGCTGCCTCAATGGTTGGTGCCGCACAGCGAATAATGTCACAGCCTGCTGCTGTAAGCTTTTGAATCTGTGCAACAGTTGCAGCTACATCTTCTGTTTTTGTATTTGTCATAGACTGAATCAGAATAGGATTGCCTCCACCAATAACCCGATTTCCGATTTTTACTGTTTTTGTATTTGTCCTGTTCATTTTATCCTCCATTTATTCTGCAATTAAATAAACAGTTTGCGAATATCATTAAACATCACAAGCACCATAAGTCCCATCAGGAGTACAATTCCAACAAAATGAACCATACCTTCTTTTTCAGGGTCAATTTTTTTGCGCCTGATTGCTTCAATAATCAAAAATACTAAACGGCCTCCATCTAATGCCGGTAATGGCAAAAGATTCATGACACCTAAGTTAGCCGTCAGTAATATTGCAAAATTAATCATATTTAAAAATACATAATAATATCCATCATTCATACTGGCATCATAGGTATCACCAATAGATTTTACAATACCTACAGGACCAGACATTTCATTTACACCAACCTGACCTGTCACAAGCATTTTTAAGCTTTCCAATGTAGTCCATATCCAATAGCCTACCTCATTGGCACTATATTTTAGATTTGACAACAGATTTCCTTTTTCTCTGACATTATTACTGATAATGCCCATTAAATATCGACCGGATTCTTCATCATACACCGGCTCTAATACAGCCTTATACTTTTCTCCATCTCTCTCATAAACAACATCTAGGGTTTCACCTTCATGAAAATAAGTATACATACTGACTTCACGGTAAAAATGAATATTTTTATTGTTGATTTCTATAATTTTATCTCCTGCCTGCATACCGGCCTTTTCCGCTGAAAATCCTTCCATTACACCGGAAATCACAGGTTTATCGATACCAATACAGCTAATCAAGATAAATGCAAGGAAAAATGCCATAATAAAGTTAAAAATCGGTCCGGCAGCTACTACACTGATTCTCGCCCAAACAGACTTTTTATTGAAAGCTCTGTCATCATCACTTTCTGCATCTTCACCTTCCATCATACATGCACCACCGAAAGGCAACAATTTAATCGAATACTTTGTTTCTCCTTTGGTAATCCCGATTAAAGTTGGTCCAAGTCCTAGACAAAACTCATTTACACGAATACCATTTTTCTTTGCCAGTAAAAAATGTCCCAGCTCATGAAATAAAATAATAATACTAAAAATCAATATTGCTATAACAAATTTCAATTTACCACCTGCTCTCTATAAAGTCATATGTTGCTGTCTCTGTATCCAAAATCTGGGCTACATCAGGATTTTCAATAAATACGGTCTGTTCCATGCTTGCTTTGATAATTTCTGTAATCTGTAAATAAGAAATTTTTCTATCTAAAAACATGGCTACTGCTTTCTCATTTGCAGCATTAAAAGCGGTTGGAATGTTTCCTCCTTGCTCCATAGCTTCATACGCCAACGCCAATCCTTTAAAATTCTCCGTATCCGGTCGTTCAAAGGTCAGACTTCCCAATTCAAACAAATCCAGCCGTTTTCCACTTAAGCTTCGTCGCTTTGGATAATACAAGGCATATTGAATCGGCAGACGCATATCCGGTGTACCAAGCTGTGCGATTACTGCTCCATCCTCATATTCTACCGCAGAATGAATGACACTTTGCGGATGAACAGTTACCTGTATCTGGTCTAATTCTACGCCAAACAACCATTTTGCTTCCATAACTTCTAAACCTTTATTCACTAAAGTAGAAGAATCAATAGTAATTTTTTTTCCCATTGCCCAGTTTGGATGCTTGAGTGCATCCTCTACCTGAATATTTCTCAATTCATCGATAGTTTTTCCCCGGAATGGTCCTCCGGAAGCAGTTAAAATAATCTTATGAATCTTATTGCCTTCTTCTCCATTTAAAGATTGGAAAATTGCGCTATGCTCACTATCTACCGGCAAAATAGGTACACCATGCTTCTTTGCCAATGGCATAATAATATGACCTGCAGTCACTAATGTTTCCTTATTTGCAAGAGCAATTGCTTTCCCTGCTTTAATAGCTGCAATAGTTGGACGAATCCCAAGCATTCCCACAATTGCTGTTACTAAAATCTCGGATTCGGGTTCTGTTGCTACTTCCAATAACCCTTCCATTCCATATACAACCTTTACCTGTATATCTTTTAATGCCGTTTTTAGCTCTGCTGCTTTTTGTTCATCCCATACGGAAACTAACGCCGGCTTAAATTCTCTTACCTGCTTTTCTAATAAGGCAATATTACTGCCTGCGGCAATAGCTGTTACTTTTAAATCCTTTTGTTCTCTGACTATTTCTAAAGTCTGGGTTCCAATAGATCCTGTTGATCCTAATATCGCTATTTTTTTCATAAATAACCTCTTTTATCCTATTAGTATAGTTGCAAGATAATAGACAATTGGCGCTGTAAAAATCACACTGTCAAATCTATCTAATATACCGCCATGTCCGGGAATCAGATTTCCATAATCCTTTACATCATAATTCCGCTTAATTGCAGAAGCTGTAAGGTCACCAATCATCGAGATAAATGCTCCCACTCCGCTAATCACTGCCAAAAGAAGCATCTGCTCTATACTTATCTGCATAGCTTCTCTAAAAACACCTGTATAGAGCAATGTCAACAGCATACTGCCTACAACACCGCCAACTGCGCCTTCTACAGATTTTTTCGGACTGAGCTTTGGAGACATTTTGTGCTTACCAATCAGCATTCCCACACAATATGCACAAGTATCACTTCCCCATGAACACAGGAAAATAAGCCATACAATATATTCTCCATTCGTAAGCATTCTTGTCTGATAAATATACGAAAGCATAACAGCCACATAGAATACTCCAAAAAATGATGCTAATATCTGTTCTGTCCTATACCTTGGATATGTAAAGACATAAACAAACATCATTACAACCAATGTTCCTAAAACAAACAGCATCATATCCGGCAATGCAAAAAATTGTAGGAAAAGATAATATATCAATGCCGATAGATAACCAACTACTCCAATTGCACTTTTCTCAATATTAAAAATTCGGTATAACTCATGCATGCCAATCCATGAGATTCCAATAAGTGCACACCACAAAATGCTTCCGCCTGTAGTGATTAACAATATTGCCAGTATCACTAAAACGATTCCGCTTATTAATCTTGTCTTAAACATTTTATTCCTCTTCCTCTTTGATTCCGCCATACCGTCTGTCTCTGGCACTATATGCCTCTACAGCCTGTTTTAATTCCTTTTCATGAAAATCCGGCCAAGGCGTATCTGTAAAATAAAACTCGCTGTAAGCCAACTGCCACAACAGATAATTAGATAATCTTTGCTCACCGCTGGTACGAATCAATAAATCAGGATCAGGACTATCTGCTGTATCTAAATAAGATGCAAACTTTGCTTCATCTAGTTCTTCTGCTGATAGCTTCCCTTCATCATAGTCTTTTAACATTTTTCGCATACCGCGCAGCATTTCATCCCGACTTCCATAGTTGATGGCAATTTGCAAAGTTAATCCGTCATATGCAGCCGACGCTTTTTCTAATTCCAAAATGTTCTGCTGAAACTTTGCATCCAAACGGCTAATATCACCGATCACACGCACACGCATATTATTCTTTTTCGCTAATTTTAAACAGTTTTTCAAATAGGAATCTAAAAGCTTCATCAATGCATTGACTTCACTTTCCGGTCTGTTCCAGTTTTCTGTAGAAAATGCATATAAAGTCAGATATTTTATCCCCATTTCATGAGCCGCCTTACAGATTACCTCTACATTCTTCGCTCCCATAGTATGCCCATAATTTCGTGGCATTCCCTTTGCTTTTGCCCATCTTCCATTTCCATCTAGAATAATGGCAACATGATTTGGTATCTTCAATACTAAGTCCTCTCTTTTCCTTTTTCATTTACATGGTGAAAATGGGGACACGCATTTTTGCAATGTCCCCACATTATTGGCACTACACAGTAAGGATTTCTTTTGTCTTTGCCTCAACTGCTTTATCAATCTGCGCAATGTATTTATCTGTCATTTTCTGTGCTTTATCTTCTAAATCTTTGATTTCATCCTCTGAAACATCTTCTTTTGCAAGCTTTTTAAATGTATCATTTGCATCACGACGAATGTTTCGAATAGCAACCTTTGCATTTTCGCCTTTTTTCTTGATGTCTTTTGCAAGTTCTTTTCTGCGTTCCTCTGTAAGTTCAGGAAAAACAAGACGAATAATCTTTCCATCATTGGAAGGATTAATTCCTAAATCTGAGGTTAAAATTGCCTTTTCAATCTCTTTTACCATAGATGCTTCCCATGGCTGAATCTGAATCATTCTTGGTTCCGGTACATTTACATTGGCTACAGACTGAATTGGAGTAGGTGTTCCATAATAATCTACTCTTAATTTATCCAATACATGAGGATTTGCACGACCTGCACGAATCGCAGCGAATTCTTCCTCTAAATTGTTTAATGATTTCTGCATTTTTGTGTCAAAAACTTCTAATCTTGCGTCCATTTTGTTATCCTCCATCAGATTAATTTCTTTTATACCGTAACAACTGTTCCGTTAAAATCACCGGAAATAGCCTTTACGATACTATTTTCTTCATTCAATGCAAATACATACATTGGCATTTTATTTTCCATACACATAATAGATGCTGTCATATCCACAACCGCAAGCTTCTGTGCAATAACATCTTCAATAGAAATACTATCATAGCGTTTTGCTTCAGGATTAATCTTCGGATCACTGTCATAAACGCCATCAATTGCTTTTGCCAATAAAATTCCTTCCGCCTCAATTTCAATTGCACGAAGCACAGTAGCTGTATCTGTTGAAAAATATGGATGACCTGTTCCTCCTGCAAAAAAAACTACCATATTTCGAGCAAAATACTTATTGGCACGATCTTTTGAAAAAAGCTTTGTCATAGAACCGCATTCAAATGGTGTTAGTACCTGTGTCATCATACCTACAGAACGGAATATTTCTGAAACATAAATACAGTTCATCACCGTTGCTAACATTCCTATCTGATCTGCCTTGGTGCGGTCAATGGTCTCGCTTGTACGGCCTCGCCAGAAATTACCTCCGCCAATTACAATGCCAACCTGAATATTCTGATCTACAAGCTGTTTCACCTGTTTTGCAACCTCTGTTACAGTTGGTTCATCAAAACCTGTTTTTTTATCACCTGCTAAAGCTTCTCCGCTTAATTTCAATAAAACGCGTTTCATGTATTATTCATTTCCTTTCTCTTCTTCAAAAAAACTCTGTACATCCACATCGGAATAGCACTGAGAGCAAAAACCTTCCACAATTGCTCCGTTATTAATCTGTACAGAACTGGACTTGATGTTACCTACAATAACTGCAGATGCATCTACGATGACCGGTCCTTTCACATCAATGTCTCCTTTAACTGCTCCAGCAATTACTGCTGATGTAGCTGTAATATTTCCAATAATGATAGAACCCACTCCAACCTTTGCAGCTCCTTCACAGTTAATTTCACCTTCTAATTTTGCACCATCAGCAAAAAACTCGGCAGACTTACTATCACCTTTTAAAACACCTGCCACTGTTAATTTACCATTACAGGATACACTACCAGTAAGTGTTCCGCGAATATCTAAAGAACCACCAGAATTAATATCACCTATAACTTCTGTACTTTCTGAAATTACAGAAATCTCGTCATAAACCATTTCCGAATTCCCCCCTGTTGTTTATTTTGTATTTTCTCATATTATTTTACCATACTTTTCTCCATCCGTACGAAAAAAAGAGAAAAAATATGATTGAATTTTCATTTGTTTTTCTTGAATTTTCAGTTATCTTTTATTGTTTTTTGATATTCACAAACACTTTTTACACTTCTGTATCCAGCATTTCTATATCTTCATCCTCTCCATAATACTCATCCTCAGATACTTCTTCAACATCCGCAGATTCATATATGAAATCTAATACTTCATCACGAAGCAAAGTTGTGATTATGTAAAATTTGCCATAATCGGTTTCAAGATCTTCTACAGTTTCATATTCATATTCCACTGCAAGCTCCTCAGCTTTACTCTGATAATTATCTTCTGTAATCATAAAACCTTCTGCTTCAGCAATTGCATGTGTAATCAGAATCTCATTTACCCATGTTTCTGTTAAGGATTCCATGCTTTCGCCACCCATAAAATCAGCCATAAATTCTTCAAATTCCATACCAAACATTTCAGCATAGGACTGGTAGCTTGCTAAATTATCCTGATAACAAACATCATATAGATCTTGTGGATACCCATCCACTGTAGAATTTTCTACTGCTAACAATAAAGCATCCTCTGCTGCTGTAAGAGCAGAATCTTCCTGAGCTGTAGTCATAAGCTCTTCACGCAGGGAATCTTCATAAGCTTCCATTGTATCATATTCAGTTACTTCTGCTACAAATGCATCTGTGTATTCCGGCACAACCACTTCTGAAACATTATTTACAGTTATGGTAAACTCTACTTCTTTTCCGCCTAATTCTTCATCATAATCTTCCGGGAAAGTCATTTTAAATGTTGTGCTTTCACCAGCCTTTTTTCCAATAATATTATTTTCGAATTCTTCTAGAAATTCTCCATCGCCGACAATTACATCATAATCTGTATCACTTCCGCCATCGAATTCTTCACCATTTAAAGTTCCCACATAATCAATATTAACACAATCGCCATTTTTGGCAGCACGATCCACATCATTGTATTCTGTATATTCGTCTACTAACTCCAGGGCATAGGATTCTACATCTTCATCAGAAACTGTTGGAACCGGATACTGAACACTAAGATTTTTATATTCTCCAAGCTTTACATATTTTGTAACATCATAATCAAAAATTTCCAATCCTACTGTATCAGCAGAAGCTTCGCCATCACTATCCGCTGCTGTTTTTGCCTCTTCTGTCTTAGAATCTCCACAACCTGCCAGTGCCAGCGCACCAACGGTTAATATTAATGCCATCATTATCTTTTTACTTTTCATTATTTCATTCCTTCTTTCTGTTTTATTTACAATATACTTGCCCACTCATTAGGCATGATATCATATTTAGGAAGTCAAAATCAATGGGTATTGCACATTTTTCCAATTCATGCATAGTTTATTACTATATTAAAAAAGGAGCATTTTTATGATGAATAATTGTAATCCGTCAAGATGCAGCAAACGATATCCATCTTCTGGCGTTATGTGTCCGGAAGCATCTATGGAAAACTTCCCTCTTGCCATGGCATATGTGCCTATACAAAAGTTTTCAACCGTCTATGAAGTACATGAAGCATTAAAATATGGAACTATTTTCCCTGAATTAAACAAACCGTTTTTAGGTTCAAAAGGAGGCTGCAGATGTTGAAACAGAATATGAATCAGAAGCAGTTACTGCAATGGATAAATGAAGTCAGCTTTGCGGTAAACGATATATTGCTTTATTTGGATACTCACCCTGACGATACGGATGCACTTGCTTTTTTTGATTATTATAATAATGAACGAAAAAAAGCATTAGAAACCTATTCTGCAGAATTTACCCCTTTAACCTTAGACTATGTACACGAAAATTGTCACTGGTATTGGGTAACTGATCCATGGCCTTGGGAAGGAGGTATGTGCTGATGTGGAATTATGAAAAACGATTATAGTATCCTGTAAATATCAAAGAAACAAATCCTAAGATGGCTAAGTTTATTATTAGCCAGTATGGTGGACCCGACGGAGAAATTGCTGCCAGTTTGCGTTATCTTTCTCAGCGCTATTCCATGCCATATCGTGAAGTTGCCGGTCTTTTAACAGACCTTGGCACAGAGGAAATGGCTCATTTTGAAATGATTGCAACCATCGTCCATCAGCTAACCCGAAATCTTACTCCGGAAGAAATTAAAGAATCCGGTTTCGGTGATTACTATATTGACCATACCACAGGAATTTGGCCTCAGGCTGCTGGTGGTGTGCCATTTAATGCCTGCCAGTTCCAGGTGAAGGGCGATCCTATTACAGATCTTGTGGAAGATATGGCTGCTGAACAAAAAGCCCGTTCCACCTATGACAATATTCTTCATATGGTAAAAGATCCAGATGTTGCAGATCCAATCCGTTTTCTTCGTCAAAGGGAAATCGTACATTTCCAGAGATTCGGTGAAGCACTGCGACTTGTTCAGGAAAAACTTGATTCCAAAAATTTCTACGCATGCAATCCTGCTTTTGACAAAAATTGTGGTTGTAAATAATCAAAAATGTGAACCGGTTATTTTCGGTTCACATTTTCATTAAATTCTTTATTCAAAACCTGCTTTTCCATCTTTCATGGCTTCTTCATAATTACGCTGTGCAAGTTTTTTGAACTCTTCATCCCCCTGCTTCTCAGGTGGAATATACGCTTTTCCAGGTTCACGCTTACGCAGATTAAATTTGCCCATTGCAACCCTTAGATTTTCAGCATTTTCATTAAGTACATCACAGGAAGCTGCCGTTTCTTCACTTATCGCTGCATTTGCATCAACTGCGTCAGAAATCGCCTGAATATCCCTTTCAATAACACTAAGCTGTGCCTTCTGTCGCTGCCCCATATCTTCCATCTCATCACTGCATTTATAAATAGCATCTACACTCTTAATAATCAGCTTGAATGTCTCTGATGTATCATTTGTAATATGATTACCAATACTCGCCTTATGTATAGTGTCTTCTATCAATTTTCTACTCTCAACAACCGCAGTTGCACTTTGTGTGGCAAGGCTTCCAACTTCACCTGCTACAACTGCGAAGCCTCTGCCGGCTTCTCCAGCTCTTGCTGCCTCTATAGAAGCATTTAGAGCAAGTAAATTTGTCTGATCTGCAATATCATTTGCACTATCCGCAACGCCTTGTGCAACCTGAGTAATCTCATTAAACATAAGATCATTTGTCTGAACCATTTTATATAGATTTTTTGCAAGACTATCTTTAGAAGAACGAATATTTACAAATGCCGTCATATCACCTTCAGCAACTCTTTGTACAACATGAACATTCTCCTGAATGCTCTATGCCATAACCTGAAATGCTTCTATCATTTGATTAATCTCACCTAAAGATGTCTGTGCATCCTCAAAATTCAAATCATCAGATCCCATAGCTAAATCTGTTGCCCACTTCGCAACAGCATTAATCGGATTGGCAATTGTATCTGAAAGTTTTTTGGAAGTCTTGCGAATATATCTTGGCGTCAAAATGGCAAGCAATATATTTACAATAAGAGAAAAATTAATTACCATTACAAATGCACTGTAAATTTTTTTCTCTTGCGCTGCATAATAAGCAGATACAATCGACATATTTTCACTTAATTCCTTCTGCTTATATATCAATGTATCTATGACCAGCATTCTATTTTCAGCATCTGCTGCAATAGCTTCACCTGCTATAGCATGCAGCTCGGCATGTATACTCATTACCAAATCAAATGCCGCCTGTACAGAACCATCCTCTATTGCAGCTTCACCAAAACTTGCATTCCATTTCGCAAATTCACATTCTGTCGCATTCAATTCTACACTTGGCTCTGTACCCTCTAATACAGAACTAATCACTTTATGCGTCCATTGACTTTGTATATTATTGGCATTTTCCATGCTAATTGCAGATTCTGCATTATTCTTAACCGTCAATGCCAATGAACCTAACATCAGTAGCGAAACTGCTGTAAAAATAACCAGTGCAGTCATAATCTTTGTCATAATTCTGTTATTTTACTTGATGCCATCTTCAATTGTTGTAACTATGGCTTTTTCTTTGCGTTTCATAAGCTACAGTCCCCCATTTCTGTTTTATACTCTTATTCTCCTTGATAATTCTGTTCTACATATTCATAGATTTTTTTATTATCCTCAAGCATACGGCATCCCACAATATATTCTCCGTCATTATCTGTAACACGAATAATATGACCGACCACATTTTGATTATCTAGTACAGGAAAATCTGCAATTTTTATACTAATTTCTCTTCCTTTTGCATGCATCAGATTGTCATTTGACGAAGAAAAAGCAAAACCATTGGCACTAATATTTACCATCGCACCTTTAAAGCTCTCTTTATCTCCTTGCATTTGAATTGTACATGGATTTTCTAACGGCATCCTCTTATATTTTCTTCTATTTAATACTCTAGGATTATTTTCGACCGTTATACTATATTTTCCATCTTTCAACTGGATAACTTCTGCCTGATCCCAGTTATACAACTGATTATCTACTATAATCTGTAAGTGATATTTCTGCGCTCTAGAGATTTTTATTGGCTCTTTATTACAAGTTAATTCATTCACAAGAATACCTTTTTCAATCCGTTCTGATACCTCTGCGTGATATTCTTTAATATGACCATCTTTATCTTCAATAACACTTAAATGCATACCCGGTTTTATGTCATCCAAACTCATAAAACCGCCAACGCCTAATTCCTCTATTAATTTGCCTACTACTTCTTCTATATGAATAACATTCTGTGATGTTTCTTCATACTTGCTGCGCATTACTTTGGTTGTAATATCTGCATTTGTAATGCTTTCTGTCATCAATTCCATAACATCACAAATCTGTTTCATATTATCAACCATGTTTTCATTTGATGCTTCTACTTCGCGCATTGCAGAATCCACAGACTGGATATTAGAGTCTAACTGCGTAGAATCTTCTGCTATACGATTAACACTTACATTTACCTGCATTACTTTTTCAAGTGTCTGATTAATCAATTCTAATGTCTGGGTAATAGACTTTGTCATGCGTTCTGATGTATCTTCTAAATGTCCTAAGGCATCCATAATACGAGTCGATGAATTCTGAGTTCCCATACTAAGATTCCTAATCTCATCTGCAACAACAGCAAAACCTTTTCCAGCCTCACCTGCCCTAGCTGCCTCAATGGATGCATTTAATGCCAGTAAGTTTGTCTGACTGGTAATTCCCTCAATCGTACCCGTCTCATCCTTAACCATATTAAACTCTGTCTTGAATTCTTTTAAAATACTATCAACTTCTACAGAAAGCTCTGCCATAGTATTCGTAGAATTCACAACATCAGCTAACTGTTCTGAACTCACCTTAGAATGTGATACTGACTCTTCTGTTAAACGAACCATCTCCTGAATTAAATCGGCTACATTCTCAACCTGCGTATTGATATGTTTTGTTAATTCCAAAGAAGAATCGGTCTTATTTTGCAAAATATCATTGTTGGATGATAAGTCCTTCATACTATGTACAACATTGCTTGCACCTTCACGATTTTCATCCGCAAGTTCACGAACTACTGTCACTCCGTCCACAACAGCTGTACTTGCTTCTTTCACCTGTTCAATGGTAAGTACTACCCTATCCAAATTACTCTTTACTGAATCTAACATCGCTCCTTCTGAATTAACCAGATGATTAATTGCCAAGCAAAAGCTCAAATAAGAAATAATCGTCACCGCTATCTGAATCTCTAGGTTTTCAATAGTATCTGCTGTCATCGTACCGGTCAATATACTCTTTACAAAACACGCTATCAAAGCCACGATATTTAGCATACCACAGCGAATTAAAAGCCATTTATCTTTGTATAACACAAGCATACTTGCAACAGGAAAAATATATGCAAATGTCATTGGTGACTCTGCTGTCATAACAACAAACAGATAAAATATTCCATATCCTATTGCTATTGCTTCTTTGTATAAAGGCGTAGTCATCCCCTTTATTTTTAAAAAGACAAATCCACAAATAAAAGGCAGCCAACACATAAAAATAAATGTCATAACAAATGGAAATGGCTTTTTCCCCAATAACAATTCCACAACATATGCCAAAGTAAGCGCACTACATACCAGAATCCATATAAACATCGCCTTCAAATTCGCACTTTTTTGAAATTTTTTCTCATTATACTCCATGCCACTTCTCCTTTTCGTATTTTCTTCTTATATACTCTAAAATAACATATTTCTACAATATATTCTATATCTTTATGTAAATTTATGCATAAAATACGAATGAGCATTATTATAAAAGTGTCAATCAAAAATAAGAAAAACCCTTGAAACTATTGAAAATTCAATAATTCCAAGGGTTTTAACCTATCGAAACTGTCTTATATCAAAAACAATTAACATTCCAAGCTGATTTGCGAACTAACCTAACTGAGCTGCAACCTCTGCTGCAAAATCTTCGTTCTTCTTTTCAAGACCTTCACCTGTCTCAAAACGAATGAACTTCTTAACAGATACAGGTGTACCAACTTCTTTAGAAACAGCTTCTAAATACTTAGCAACAGACTGTTTTCCGTCTTCTGCTTTTACATAAACCTGATCTACTAAACAGATTTCTTTTAACTCTTTGCTGATACGACCTTCGATCATTCCTGTGATAACCTTTTCTGGTTTCTGAGATTCTTTTGGATCGTTCATAATCTGAGCTTTCAAGATTTCTTTTTCATGCTCGATAAATTCAGCACTTATTTCGTCTCTTGAAACATATTTTGGATTTAAAGCTGCAATCTGCATTGCAATATTTTTCATAGCTTCAGTTACTGTATCATTTACTGTAGCTGTTTCAGCAACTACAACAACACCGATACGACCACCGCCGTGAATATAATCTACAACACAACCATTTTCAGCTGTGATTTTTTCAAATCTTCTGATTTTTAAGTTTTCACCAATAACTGCAACCTGCTCTACTAACACATCTTTTACAGTCTTAGATGTATCTTCTACCCATGCTTCTTCCATAAATGCATCCATATCTGCTGCATCAGAAGCTAAAGCCTGATTAGCAACTTTCTCTACATATGTCTGGAATTTTTCATTCTTAGCAACGAAGTCTGTCTCAGAATTTACTTCTACGATTGCTGCTGTAGTACCGTCAACTGCAACCTTAACAATACCTTCTGCTGCGATACGGGAAGCTTTTTTCTCAGCTTTTGCCTGTCCGTTCTTTCTTAAGAACTCCATAGCTTCATCCATATTTCC
>JAGALK010000126.1 GCA_017625255.1 Lachnospiraceae bacterium | reverse complement strand
TCTGCCACATCTGGACGATAGGGATATGGAGGAACTTGCGAACAGGGTAATAGGCAAGCTTCAGAACATGACCGATGAAGAATTTGCAGAGGTAGTGTTGGAAGCAGCAGAGTAAAATAATTTGGTGGGTAGTCGGCTGTGTTTGGCTGGCTACCTGCTTTTTATTTTTTAGATATTTTTATGTATACAATCCGATTGAGAAATTACCATTACAAAGGTATAATTATAATGTATGTATAATGTAGGTGAAAATGGCACACAGTGTGTTCCATTTTATGATAAGTGGCGTTTTGAAAGTCGAATACCATGTGTAAAGGAGAGAAAAGATATGCCTAGAGGAAGAATACTGGTGCTAAAAAATAATTATGGAATAATTGACACAGATGCATATAAAGTTGAACATGAATGGATACCGTTTAGAATAGAAAATTCTATGTTGGAAGAAAAAGAAGGAAAACAATATATTAAATACACAGAGGAGGTTGAGTTTGCATTAAGTCAAAGTCAGGGAGTAAGAGACAGGGATATTAAAGAAGCGATAGGTATTAGGTTTATAGGAGATGAATGGAAATATCAAGAACGAATTATTGAGAATAATGCTATTCAAAATATTAGAAAAAGGTTAAGTGAATACAATTTCTATTATCCTGTATTAGATGATAAGGAATTTGCAGATTGGCTTGAAGGTAATAATTTTCAACCAAGGATGTTAGAATACTTATCGCCGGGAATATTTACTTGTAAAGAAATCATTAAGATGCAAGTAGGGAAGCATAGTGACCTTGATTGTATTGATGCTAAGTTTAAAATAGGTTTGCTTTTTGTAATAGATAGAATAGATATTGAGTTTAGGAAAAATATTTTATCATGGATTACAGGCATAGAAAATGCTTATAAAACATATTTCAATAGAATAAGGATTGCTGATGACGGACAAGAGGTAGGAGCAGAAGTAATATCAGAATGGGTAGCCAAGAAACCTAAAATTGCGAAGCTGATTAAGCGTGCGAGAAATAAAAGAAGATACAGGGGCACCTCGGATGAGTTTGACTACTTAACGGATGAGAATGCTGTGCCATTGTTGGATTTGATGGAACAGTTAGAGCTAAATGAGTTGTCAGAGCTTATAACTATTTTTTATGATATTTATTCTAAGAAAGATAACATTCCGGATATTTTGCAAAAAATGAAAGAATGTATAGGATTTATTAGCGATTTGTGTGCCATTAGGAATGCAGCAGCTCATGGACGGTCAATTCTACCTACATTTATGGACCCTGATTATAACGGAAATTGGGATTTGGAATTTGATAATGTTGAAGTAAGATGTAGTGTAGAAAAGTGGATACTGTATGATTTGCTAAAGAAGAAGTGGGAGAGAATAGGACTTGGAGATTACTCCAAGCAAATAGTAAATACTTTATATGGAAATCCGCTTCGTAGAGCATGGATAGAGCTTAATTACATATACTTCTATATAATTCGAGAAATAGAGAAAATGAGTTTCAAATTATTTGTGACTGAGGCAGAATGGTTTTTAGCAAGGAAGAAGATATAAGGCAACAAATGAGTGGTGTAAACTTATGCAATTTAAGACTTTCTGATATGGGAAATACAACTTTAGGCGTTACAGCACCTCCTTGTGATGAGATAGCACAAGAGGCTTTTTCTGTATGGGAATTGTTTGAAGGGAAATAGATAATACAAAAATCGCACCCGCTAAACTGCAGGTGCGACACTTTTGTTAATATTACGAGTCCTACGCAGCTCCAGGACGGAACAACATACGACTCTAATAATATTAGACATCATATTTGTATGAAGTCAACCGGAATTTATTCAGAAATATCGGCATTTTCATCAATTTCCTCATCGATAGCTTCAGCAATCTTTCGGTCAGCGTCCTCATGTACCTCATCAAATATCATCATTGCTTTGCCATAATGATGATGATTGCAGTAAAATTCAACCTTTTTTTAAAGAAGATAGTACTGTTTCTGTCTGTAATAATCAATTTTTTATTCTGTAAAACCCTTTTACAATATGTGTCAAATTGATATATTAGATTTTGTCCCATTCTCTATCCTCCGTTTTTTTAATCAAAAAGATTTCAATAGTGGGAGAACGACAATGTTTAATTTGTATATAACAAAAAGCGTCCATTGGTTTTATTCCAACAAACGCTCTCCTGTCTTAATGCCTATTTAATTTCACTTAAAAATTATCTTTTATCTATTATTTTATCTATTAAACCATATTTTAAAGCTTCTTCAGCGGACATATAATTATCTCTCTCCGTATCTCTTGCAATCTCCTCAATAGTCTTACCTGTATTTTCAGCCAAAATACGATTCAAACGCTGTTTACTCTTCTGCATATGGTCAGACACTATTTTTATATCTGTTGCTTGACCTTGAATACCATTACCATGAATTGCTGGTTGGTGTATCATAATTTCTGCATTTGGAAGTGCAATACGCTTTCCCTTAGCCCCTCCTGCCAATAAAAACGCTCCGAAACTAGCAGCAAGTCCAATGCAAATTGTTGATACATCGCATTTGATATATTGCATAGTATCATAAATTGCGAAACCAGCTGTTACAGAACCACCTGGACTATTAATGTATAATTGAATATCTCTTCCTGGGTCTTGCGCTTCTAAAAAAAGCATCTGTGCAATAATCAAACTAGCTGATACATCACTTACTTCCTCCCCCAAAAAAACTATCCTGTCTGATAATAATCTTGAAAAAATATCATAACTTCTTTCGCCACGACTCGTTTGCTCAATGACATAAGGAATTGTACTCATGCTACCATTTTACCTCCCCACACATAATTCGTACATGAAAAATGATATATAGAACTTCTCATACCAATTCTAGTCTGCTTAGGATAGAATATACCATTTTTTCTATATGTTTGTGGTGTACAAAAATATAATTGATGAAACGCTAAAGTAAATGCTTGTTGTGAATTATAATGAGCCTCATAAGCAATCTCAATTATAGGTTTTTGAGTTTCAACAAGTTTTTGAGCTGCCAATGTCAACCTTCGTCCCTGTATATATTTATAAATTGTACATTCTGTTTTTTCTACAAAAACTCTCGCAATATAAAATTTTGAGTAATTTAACTCCTTTGCAATTTTATCCAAAGTCAAATCTTCATTTAAATTTTTTTCTATATACTCTACTATTTTTTCGATAATATTATTTTCACTCATATAAAGACACTCCTTTCTCTCGTAGAGTATAACATATTTTTCTCATGTAGTTTTAATAGAAATTGCCCAAATTTATATTTCATATAAATTTGTAATACTCAATAAAATTCATTTTAGTTATCTTTTGTTATTTTGTTTTATCATCTGTTCCCTTGCCTATTCCCTCTGCTCTTCGCTAATATTCCTCGGCTTATGGTAACTGATGTGTGATTTTGGCATGGAATAAGTCTTGTCATGCTCTGTCTGCCCTGTGAGCTTATATACAGCCGGAAATGCCTTTACAAGTCCGTCCAGCTTTCGCATGACTGCCTTATCCCTTGTATAGACTGTTGCAGTCTGCTCTCCGGCATTGAAGCTGATAATGGTTTCCTGCTCATATCGTGAAAAGTAAGAGGAACGCTGATAATCTGCTCTAACGAACTGTTCTCTGCTGTATCATTTCCAAATAAATCATCGTATGTGTCCAATTTAATCTTAGAAGCACTACTTTTTCTTGCATTAC
Source organism: Lachnospiraceae bacterium (assembly GCA_017625255.1). Lineage (GTDB taxonomy): Bacteria > Bacillota > Clostridia > Lachnospirales > Lachnospiraceae > Roseburia_B. The sequence continues at coordinate 1,323 of JAGALK010000126.1, read as the reverse complement.
TGCTCATTTACCAACACCTCCTCTGTCAAGGAAAGATATGCAGAAGCTACCTTGCCCTTCGGGTCATGTGCATAAATACTGATACCCTCCGCTGATATTTCCGCAGCTCTTACCGAAATAGGAATGTTATTGGCAAATATTCTTATCTTACTTCCATACGCTTCCTGAAGCATTGCACTAATATCCTTCGCATAATTGGTTCTGCTATCCACCATCGTCAGCAATATGCCCTCTATTTCTAGCTTCGGATTGATTTGCCTTTTAACCTTTCCAATGGTCTTAATAAGCTGTTGCAAGCCTTTGACGGGCAAATATGCAGCCTGTACCGGTATCAGAATACTATTAGCACAGGAAAACGCATTTATCGTAATCATGCCGAGCGAGGGCATACAGTCAATAAGGATATAATCGTAGTAATCTTCAACAATTCCTATGTATTCCCTCATTATTCGCTCTCTGCTCATTACATTCACGAGGGAAACTTCCAAACCGGAAAGCTCAATATTCCCCGGCATAAGGTCTATTCCCTCCTCATGGTGTAAAATACCATCCGTAGGCTCTACGGTTTCATCATTGATTAAATTTCCCATCACAGTAGCCAGCGTAACCTCTAATCTGTCCGGCTCTGTATATCCTAAACTTGCTGTAAGGCTTCCCTGGGCATCTGCATCTATTAACAGTACCCTTTTACCCTGCTTTGCAAGTCCTATTCCTAAATTACTTGTTGTGGTGGTCTTACCAACTCCACCCTTCTGATTTGCGATTGCTATTACTCTACACATGATAATTCTCGTTTATTTGGTATAATTCCATTAGTATATTTATAATCTTCTCTTGCAAAACTATTGAATTTCTGTCTGCTCCTCTTTTGAAGCATAATAATTATCAAATAACTTATTTGTTGCATCAAAGGTATCTTTACAGATACTCGGCAATTCTCGTCCCCAAGCTCCGGTTGCCTGTTTGAAGCCTTTTTCAACCGCCGCCTGCATTTCCTTCATCTTGTCTACATCATCGCCGGCTAACGCACAAGCAAAATCAAACAATCTCTGTGAAGTCTGCTTTACACCCCAATATCCATCTTCTGAAATATCCTTCTGTGCCTGTGCTTTCGTGGCTGCATCAACTGTATAATCGCCACTTGCAAGGAACTTCCACATATCCGTAGCCTGTCCGTAAGTTTTTGCCTGCCCGGACATCATTTTATGAACAAGACTTGTAAGTTGCTGTTCACGGCTCGCCTGATCCGCTTTTAACTGCTTTACTAAGGCAGCTCTGTCCGCATCACTCATCTTATTGATAGAATATGTAGCCTTATTTGTT
>JAGALK010000125.1 GCA_017625255.1 Lachnospiraceae bacterium | reverse complement strand
ATCTCGTGTAATAATGTAACTAAGATACGGCATCCGGATGCTCCAACCGGGTGTCCGAGTGCGATAGCACCACCGTTTACATTTACTTTGCTCATATCAAAGTTCAAGTCTCTTGCAACTGCGATAGACTGAGCAGCGAAAGCTTCATTAGCTTCAACTAAATCGATATCATCGATTGTTAAGCCTGTTCTTTCGAATACTTTTCTTGTGGAAGCAACTGGTCCAACACCCATGATTTCTGGCTCTACTCCGCCAAGTGCTCCAGCTACCCATGTAGCCATTGGTGTAACACCAAGTTCTTTAGCTTTTTCTTCGCTCATAACAACGATTGCTGCTGCACCGTCGTTGATACCGGAAGCATTACCAGCTGTGATAAGTCCGCCTTCTTTTCCAGAACAGCATTTTAAGCTTCCTAAAGATTCAGCTGTTGTTCCGGCACGAGGTCCTTCGTCTTTTGCGAACATAACTGTTTCTCTCTTAACTTTTACCGGTACTGGTACGATTTCATCATCAAATTTGCCATCAGCGATAGCTTTTTCACATTTCTGCTGGCTGTTTGCTGCAAACTCGTCTAATTCTTCACGAGTAATACCATATTTATCACATACATTTTCTGCTGTGATCATCATGTGGTAATGATTGAACGCATCTGTTAATGCATCATTTACCATTGTATCAATGATTGTCGCATTGTTCATACGATATCCAAAACGAGCTTTTGTCATAGCGTATGGAGCTAAAGACATGTTTTCCATACCACCGGCAACAACGATATCTGCCTGACCTGACATAATTAAGGTAGCAGCTTCGTTTACACATTTCAGACCGGAACCACATACAACATTTAATGTGAATGCAGGTACTTCGATTGGTAATCCTGCTTTAATGGAAGCCTGACGCGCAACATTCTGTCCCTGTGCAGCCTGAATTACACATCCCATCATAACTTCGTCAACCTGTTCTGGTTTTACACCAGCTCTGTTTAATGCTTCTTTGATTACAATAGCACCTAAATCAGCTGCTGGAGTATTGCTTAATGCTCCGCCCATTCTTCCGATTGCTGTACGGCATGCGCCAGCTAAAACTACTTTTCTTGCCATTTTCTCGTCTCCTTATCCTAATTTGATTTTTAAAGCTGTTAATTTTTTAACAATCTTTTTCAAAAAAAATATTAGTCAGCTTTCTCAAACTAACCTGTACTTAAATACCATACCATACTTTAAGTTCTATTGCAAGAATTAAATTGTTAAATATTTATCAAATCACCTTGATTTTTAGAAAAAAAAGAAGATGTTTTTTGTGCATTATGCACATATACATCTTCTTTTTTCCTTATTTTGTATTTACTTCAACTAATTCATGATTAAATTCTACTTTATATTAATAAAATACATGATTGCCGATAACAGTCCCTGATACTCCGGCAGATGCACTGCAAAAATACAATGCACTAATATTTGTATTTCCCGAAAGTGCCGCCTTGGCAGCCTGTACACAACTAGCATTGGCTCCTCGTGATAAAACTACCGCAAACCTTCCGCTGGCAACCGGTGAAAACTGTCCGCCCTGATATATTACTCCGGAAACCGTATTTGGAAACCTGCCGCTTCGTACACGATTAACTACCACACTGGCTACCGCCCACTGACCTTCATAGCTTTCTCCACCTGCTTCACATTCCACTAATGCTGCAAGCATAGAAACATCACTGGTATTGGCACTTACTGTACCGCCTCCGCCCTGATTAGCAGCCTGCTGCTGTTGCTTTTTTCGTTCTTCGGCAAGTCGTTTTGCTTCCTCTGCTTTTTTTCTTTCTAATTCCTCTTCATACGCTTTCATTTTTGCAATCTGTGCGTCGTAAGCTGCTACAGCATCCTGCGCATTTGCAATTTCTTCCTGTTTGCTTTGAATACACTTTTGCGTTTCTGCAATCAGTGAATTTACCTGCTCTTGCTTCTGCTCCATGTCAGCCTGCAAAGTCTGCAGATTCTCTTTTTCAGCTTTAAGAATCTGTTCTTTTTGCGCAACCTTTTCACAGGTGTTTTCATATCTAGTCAGCATCTGCCTGTCGTATTCATTTATAGCTTCTACATATTCTGCCTTATTCAGCAAATCAGACATAGAGGTACTCGACAGCAATATCTCAATAACATTTGTTCCCCCATCTTCATAAATGTAACGAATCCTTTGCTTCATGTTTTTATACTGTTCTTCTTTTTGCAGCCAAGCATTCTGTAATTCATCCTGAGTAACCTCAATTTCCACTTGTTTTCCTGCAATCTGTTGTTCCAAATCTGTAATCTCACCAGATATTTTTGATAGCTGCGTATTTAATTCACTCAATTCTCCCTGCAAACCACTCTCCTGCGCTTCTAACGCATCCACTTGTTCCTTTGCTTCTTCCTGCCTTTCCTTGAGCTCGTCAATTTTTTTCCCTGTCTTTTTCAACTCAGAGCTTGTCTGAGATGCCATACCTGCCAACGGAATCATTAAGAAAAGCATAACAGCCATTGCCATACAAAAGAGCTTGTTTTTCCAGTGATTTCTGCTATTTTTTCTCATTTTATGTATCCTTTCTGCAGTTTTTACCACATTTTAGCTAAAAATATTAAAATTCTTTGATATTTCTACAGTATAACCGATTGTTTTCAGTCCATCAATATGCTATATTATAATAAGATGAATTTTTAGGCTCAACAGGAAAATTCCGTCAGATTTTCTCCTGTTAAAGACATCATTATGTGAATACAAGAAGGAGTGAGTGTATATGCAATTTGTAGAAACAAAGGATTTAAGGCCTGGAATGCGCCTTGCAAAACCTGTATATAACAGGATGGGGGTTCTGTTATACGATCGAAACAGTTTTCTTACCGCCCCCGGTATTAAAAGTATTGAAAATTTCGGACTTATTGGTCTGTTTATTTTAGAGCCGGCTGAACCGCTTCCACCGCTTTCTGAAGAAGATATTCAGTTCGAACAGTTCCAGACAATTTATATGTTCCGTGCAAAAGAAATTATGGATGATTTGCAGAATAACAAAAATCCTGAAACTTTGCCGGAATTAGTGAACAATATTTTAGAGCGTTATGGTTCCTTAGAGCACAAAATCAATTTTACTCAGGTACTGCGAAGCTCTGCTGACTATGTTTACAAGCATTCTATCAGTACAGCTATTTTGTGTGCATTATTATCTAATGCTTTACATTATACTGAAACTGAAAAGAAACGGTTAGTAACAGCAGCTCTTCTCTATGACATCGGATATCTTTATGTACCTCGTAAAATTTTAGACCAAAAAGATAATCATTTTACCGATGATGACCAACGCACCATCCATGAATGCCGAAAAAAAGGTTATCAGCTGCTTTATCCTGAAACAAATAATTATCAGTTAGACCCACAGGTGCTTACTACTATTTTCCAGGTACACACCTTAATGTCCATCAACGACGAAGAAATTTTGAAAGAAAAAACATTCTCATCCAGCGCACAGCTTTTAGCTCTGGCAGATATGTTTGACCAGCTTACAGCCATGAATCTTCATCATGCACCGATTTCCGAGGTTGTTGCCATTCGTTATTTTTGGGAACATCCTGAAAAATACCCGACCAAATTGGTAGCTGCACTAGCAAGATGTATCCATATACTTCCTACCGGATGCAGCATCGATTTATCCAACAAGGACAAGGGTATTGTTATTATGGAAAATCCAGACGATTTCCTTTCTCCGTTGGTTTTAAATATTCGTACCAACGAAGTATATGACCTTAGTGATCCGGAAATTGCTGAAGATATCCAGATTACAGATATCATGAAGACTATGGATAACCGTATTGTTATCGACGAAGAAACTTTACAGCATTTCTCCGCAGATGATAATTTACAAAATTCCCTTAGTCACTATCAGGAACGCAAAAAAGAAAAAATGAAGAAGTTTTTCTCATAATTATAAAGTAATAAATTGCAACATAAAGGAGAACTCAAAATGAACCATAAAATAGGCTTTATCGGCGGCGGTAATATGGGAAGTGCCATGATTGGAGGAATTATCAGTTCTAAGCTCTATACACCTTCACAGATTACGGTCAGCGATCCGGTCAGTGCCACATTAGACCGTTTATCCACTACCTATGGGATAAACACCACAACAGATAACCTTCAGGTTATTTCTGCTTCAGATATTATTTTTCTGGCAGTAAAACCGTATATGTACGAAAGCGTAATTGAACAAATACGAGATTATATTGACGATTCAAAGATTATCGTTGCGATTGCAGCCGGTGTAAGCCATGCAATATTAGATAACTACTTCCGAAAACCTGTAAAAATTATCAGAGTTATGCCAAACACTCCAGCCATGGTATTAGAAGCCATGTCTGCACTCACTCCAAATGAACAGGTTACCAAAGAAGAATTATCTATCATTGTCACTTTATTTGAAAGCTTCGGCAAGGCAGAGGTTGTTCCTGAGAGTCTTATGGATACAGTTGTTGGTGTAAGTGGCTCTTCTCCTGCTTATGTCTATATGTTTATTGAAGCTATGGCTGATGCGGCTGTAGCCGACGGAATGCCAAGAGCACAGGCATATAAATTCGCGGCACAATCTGTTCTTGGTGCTGCAAAAATGGTTCTTGAAACAGGTAAACATCCAGGTGAATTAAAGGACATGGTTTGTTCTCCGGGTGGAACTACTATTGCTGCAGTTGCAAAGCTTGAAGAAGAAGGCTTTCGAAATGCAGTTATTTCTGCTCAGCGCTGTTGTGTGGAGAAGTCAAAAGATATGGGGAAATAAATTCCGATTTGTGCGTTTGCAATGAGCAGTGCCAATACGAAAAGAAACAGTTGTGGCAAATTTATTTGCCTAAGACTGTTTCTTTTTGGATTAATGCGGCGAATGGCGCGACCGACATGAAGCGAAGCGGAATGGAGGTGTGCACTGCGGGGGAACTTCACCAAGGACGAACGACATAACATTTTTTCTGTTGCATGTTGGGCATATAGGGTAGGTATAGGTGTGGGCAGATTCCGTTGTACGGGTGTAAGATTTGCTAAATATTCTTATAATGGATATTGGTAACGGACGCGTCGGCT
>JAGALK010000124.1 GCA_017625255.1 Lachnospiraceae bacterium | reverse complement strand
TGTTCCGTTTCATCACTTATGTGATGTTTACTGTTTTAAGGTTTGCAACTTTCGTTGCTGTTCTTGAATTATTCTCAAAATCTTTCAAGGTTATTTCACTGTTCAGTTATCAATGTTCTTTGTTGTCGTTTCCGCGACAGCTCAGTTATAATATCATGGTTCTTTTCGTCTGTCAACAACTTTTTTCATTTTTTTCAAAGTTTTTCAAACATTAGAATCATTATTATATTATCTTCTAGAATTTTCAGTTTATTCACCGAATATTCTTACTGTTACACACATTTCCGTGCGACAGCTTGTTTATAATATCACCTCAATTCGACAATGTCAACACTTTTTTTTATTTTTTCAAAATTTTTTTTACATATCTTTTATTTCATTGGTTACACTATAAATAAAACAATTATATGGAGGTTTTTATATTATGGAAAATATGGATACAATTCATCTTCTAAAAGAATGTGATGCTGGAACAAAAATGGCGGTTACTTCTATCGATGAAATATTAGAAAATGTTACTAACCCGGCGATGAAACAAATATTAAGTAAAAGTAAACAACACCACAAACAATTAGAAAAGGAAATTCACTGCCTTTTAGCCGATTGTAACAGCGACGAAAAAGACCCAGCTCTTATGGCACTTGGCATGTCATGGTTGAAAACTAATTTTAAACTAACAATGGAATCCGGTGATGCTGTTGTAGCTGATCTTATTACTGAAGGATGTGACATGGGTATTCGTTCTCTTTACAAATACCTCAATCAATATTCTGCCGCTAGTGAAACAGCTAAAGCTATCTGTAACAAGGTAATTACGATTGAGGATGATTTACGCAGAGACTTGCGTTGCTATTTATAATTTTATGCATTATACTATACTGGTATAAAAATCAACAAAGGAGTTATTTAATATGAATGAATTTTTAGACCAGTATTTCCCCGCAGATTTTATTTCTGATTATATTACGAATACACCGGATGGTTTGTCCCGTTTTCAAACTTATAGTCTTTATCGCTTTTTTCAGGCAGTATCAAAAATTGATAAAGCATTTACTCATAAGTTACAGGAACATTTTCAGGCGCCCTTAACAGAAGAACCTTTAGAAACAGTTCTTAACTACCTTTCCAAGGACTTTTTCTTTTCCCCAGGAATTCGTGAAAACAGCTTTGACATTTTCTATTTATATTATGCCATTACGACTGTGGAAACGCAGACAGATATCGAATATATTCCATCTTTGATATATTCTTACTGTCCTTTGTTGGGAAAAATGGATTTTGCAGATGTATCTACAGAAATTCATGCAGATTATAAACAGGAGACCGTATTTTTTGGAGCACTTTATCTGATATCACGCTCTTTTTCTCCGCTGCTTACTCACTACCTTCCAAAATTTACTGCTGTATATCAGGAAGATTTCCACTTCACCGGAGAAGATTTTGTTTTATATAACTTTATGGATGAATATTTTGAAATCAAAAACTGTCGCAACAATCCCAAATACAAAGAATTAATCGATACACTAATTCTTGCCACACTTAATGCTTTCGATACCACTATAGAACAATGTACTTTAGCAGAGGGATTACCACAATTAATTCGTCCTTATTCTAAATTTGCGGGACTCTATCGTTTTGGAGCATTTGAGGGAGCTTCTCTGATGGATATGACAGAAGCAACTGCAATGATGAAGTATCTATTTGAATATGCAGTTGCCTATGAGCTTCGCAATAACCTTTTTGACTTCCATTTAGAGGAAGACAGAATTATTACTTTAGATAATTGGAAAGAAAAATTAAAATGGTATAACACACAGTATACAAATGCCTTTGATTTGGCAATTTCTTCTTTTTATGCTGCAGCCATGTCCAGAAAAATGTTAAGAATACAATACAACGAAAATTTAAAACAGCTTTAAAGATTAAAAAAGTGCTGACTTTTCAGCACTTTTTTAATCTTTATTTTCTCAATCGCAGACATTTTGCCTGACAAGCTTTTACACACTGACCACATCGTATACATTCCGTTGACACTGAAATCTTCTCCGGCGGTAAATCTATTGGACATGCTTTTTGGCATGCCATACAGGCAGTACATGCATCTTTTTCCCAATAAATCTGCACCAGACTAAAGCGGTTAAACCAACCATAAATAGCTCCAAGTGGGCATAAGTACTGACAAAATGGCCGATAAACTTTCATTGAAATACTCAATAAAAAAAGTAAAATTCCCAATTTCCAATAGAATAATCCGCCAATCTGCATCCTTAACTGTTCGTTCCCACTAAGCAGCGGAATTGCTCCCATAAATGTACCGGAAGGACACAAATACTTGCAAAATGCAGGAATCTTCACAAAACCTGTAAATAGAAATGCTGAACCCACAATTACCATCCCAAACAGTACAATATACTTTCCATACTTTAATACGGAATGATAAGGCAGCTGCTTTCTTTTTGAAAAAAGTGGAATTTTATGTAACAAATCTTGTACCAATCCAAATGGACATAACCAACCACATACAAATCGACCTAAAATACTCCCAAATATAAAGAAAAATCCTAAAACAGCAAATGGAATTTCAATTTCTCTTTTATTAAGTGCCATTTGCAATGCACCTAAAGGACAGGATGCCAGTGCACCCGGACACGAATAGCAATTCAATCCAGGAACACAAGTATACTTTGTCGTTCCTTTATATATTTTTCCACTGAAATACCCATACATATAGCCATTAGTCAGAATTGTATATATAATTTGAAAAATTAATCGCATTCTATATATCTCCTGTTTTAGCCAATTCCTATGCATTCTAAACAAATCATAATGGCTTTTTGATAAATCTCTTCCAACTGGCCATAAAAAAATCCAACCATCAGAAAAGCTGCACCAATTCCTGTTCCCACAAGCCACCACGGAAACTCTATTTTTTTCTTACGGAAGATCTGCCAATAACTCACTTATCAATTCCTCCCAGGCATCTTTCGACTGTGCACCAACCATGTAGCCTAGCATTTCACCTTCCTGATTCACAAAAAAGGTCGTTGGTACAGAATCTATTCCACCAACAAGATTGGTATACAAGGACTCATTTAATACCAAATGTGGATAATCTGCTTTTGTTTCAGTTACCAATTCTTTTGCATACTCTAACTGACTATCTTCCCCATTTTCCATGACATCACTGACAATGCCAAGTATCTGAAACTCCGACTTATCATAGGCACTTGCAATTTCACCTAAATCCGGCATCTCATTTAAACATGGACTACAATAGGTTGCCCATACATTAATCATGGTAAGCTTAGATTCCCCAAAACACTCAGAAGAAAATTCCTCTCCCTCTAAGGTCCTTCCTTCAAATGTGACAATATACGGTTCCTGTTCGGTTTCAGCAATTTCTTCTGAATCTGTTTCTACAGAAGCTATACTATCTGTATGATTTTTTATATCAGATTCTGCATTTTGGGCACAACCTGTAAGTATGATTCCTGTTAATACTAAAGTGATTAATCGTCTCTTCATTTTATCTCCATTATTTTTCTTTTTGGGATGACTTTTTTAATACGACCACCATTATAAGAACTAATAATAATACTGCAAAGGTCATCCAGCCAATCAATGCGGTTTTTCCCATTTTGACAAAAGTATCATAATACCCTTTTAAATATACAGCAATAATAATCATTGGAAGGATGTATGTCATATAAAATTTCAATGCAGCAGATGCCGGGATATTCTTTCCTTCTCCTGCATTTGCCTCTGCTATAAAGCTTTTCCATCCCCAACCATTCTTTTTCACACAGAAAAGTACAAAAACCATACTTCCTAATGGCAACAGGTTATAGGACACCAGAAAGTCCTCTACATCCATAATTGTACTGCCCTCACCAAGCAGTTGAATACCAGACAGTACATTAAATCCAAGAACTGCTGGAATAGATAAGACAATAATCAATAGGATATTAATCATAACCGCTTTTTTTCTTTCCATATTTAACATATCCATAGAGAAAGAAATAACATTTTCAAATACAGCAATTACTGTAGATAATGCTGCAAAAGACATAAACAGAAAGAAAAAAGTTCCCCAGATTCTTCCACCAGCCATATTATTAAACACATTTGGCAATGTAATAAATAATAAGGATGGACCAGCATCCGGATTTACGCCATAGGCAAAACATCCCGGAATAATAATAAAACCTGCTGTCAAAGCTACAAATGTATCTACACATACGATACCGACCGCTTCACCCAAAAGCTTTCTTTCTCTTTTCAGATAACTTCCAAAAATCTCCATCGCACCAATACCTACACTTAAGGTAAAAAAAGCATGCGACATTGCTGCAAAAACAACCGTTCCAATACCATGTTTTTTAATTAAACTAAAGTCTGGGACTAGATAGAATTTTACCCCTTCCATTGCTCCAGGAAGCACAAGGGAATGAATGGCAAGCACAATCATAATGACAATCAAAATTGTCATCATAGCTTTTGTAATTTTCTCTACACCATTCTGCAAACCTAATGCACATATAGCAAAGGATATCAAAACCGTAACAATCATCCAACCTAACATGGTCGGTGCAGAAGCAAGCATACCCGAAAATGCATCTGTTACCCCCTCTGAGGTCAAACCAGATAACTGACCGCTTGCCATTTTCCATGTATAATACAGCATCCATCCACCAACCATGGTGTAAAACATCATCAGTAAATAATTGCCCAAAATACTCACCCACTTCAAATGATGCCATGAAGTACCTTGGGGTTCTAATTTTTCAAAGGCGGTTCCCATGCCCTGACCACTGCCTCGTCCAACAGCAAATTCGCAAATTAAAATCGGCAGACCTAAAATTGCCAAAAATACCAAATAAATCACAATAAATGCTGCTCCACCATATTGACCACAAATATAAGGAAATTTCCAAACATTTCCTAAGCCAATAGCACAACCCGCGGATACAAGAATAAACCCTAATCTCGATCCAAATTTTTCTCGTTCTTTCATATACTTTCTCCTATATTTTTTGTGTATTTATAATCGCTACACAGTATAACAAATGAAATAATCACTTGCAATAGCCGCATAGCTATTTCCTTTTGTAAATCACTTCCAACAGCTTACAAATAAAAAACCCGGATACTGCTCCTATTGTATTCGTCAAAATATCGTCTACCTCAAATCTGCCAAGATGCATGAATAATTGACCAAATTCAATTGCCAGACTACATATAATTCCTGTACCTAACACAATCCACCACTTTCGAAATGGTTTTGCCAAAACAAACAGCAGTATTCCCAATGGCAAAAATAATAATATATTTTCATACATGTAGATGCGGTCCGAAAATGTATCACTAAAGGTACTAAATAGCCGCAAATTAACATGTGACACATATTCCTCCATTCGAGATAACATGGTTATTGCTATCACTAAATATATATACATTGCCAGTAATGCACTTAAAACTGCTTGTTTTAATATATGACAGACGGATTTATTCCGGTTATTTTTATTGGTGTAAATCCCATACACACATACGAATAGAAATACTACAATGGCTATTTTGCTGCCGGAATTTGCGTAGGCATAAAAATATTTACTTATATTTTGTATGATTACTTGTATCATAAATGTTCAAATTCCTTATTTTATTAAATTTTTGTTTCAATTTTTCATCGCAGCTTCCACTTCCTTTACTACTTCTATAGGTATAGAAGTAAAATCTGCTATCTCTTCTGGTGTTTTATTATTTAATAACATTAGCATTATACGGATAGTTTCATCGCGGCCTTCCTTACGCCCCGCTTCTATATTCTCCCGATCTCTCATATTTAATGTCATATACTCCAGCCTCCATTCTTCATTTTTCATAATGGATTTGACTTCCTCATCTAATCGCTTTGTAAAAACACTATTGCACTTGTGAGTTACCAGATATTCTAAGAAATCCTTTAATTCCTGTGATATCTTCTGGTCTTTTCCATAGGGATTTAAAAATACTTTTGTTGTTTCATCTTCTAAGCGGATATCTAACGCATCCACACAGCGATTTTCAAACTCGTAACGATATAATTCTCTTCCAAAAGGATCGAAGGTACAAATAAAAATCACATAGCTTTTCCTTAGGATTTTATAATCTTCCCCTTTTTTAATCAGATTTAAATCTATCATTCCCTGATAATAACGACTTCTCTTGGATAAATTTTTATTCGATGTAGCCTGCATTTCAATA
>JAGALK010000123.1 GCA_017625255.1 Lachnospiraceae bacterium | reverse complement strand
TGTGCGTTACCATAATTAATATGAAAATGCTTAGAAACCCTTCTTTCCCGGACACTTCGCCTACCCACAGCCCCTGCTCATTCTGACTTCATTACACAATATGATAAAAACCGAACGGAAACCTTACACAAAGCACATCTGTCGTCCGTTTCACGACGACATTCTGGGATATCATTTAATCGCTAAACCGGAATTTTACAACTCCGCTTTCTTCGTATTCTCAATTACATGACTAATATTCACCCTATATAACTCCATAGCCTCCACGATAGCATCCACTGCTCCCTGATTATCAGCGGAATACTCCCGCATTTCAAGAATCTTTGACTGTAAATCATGAAATATTGTATTCACCTGATTTACACTGGTGCTTTGAATTTCAATATTTCCATATAACGAATCAAAACGCTCTGTAAGCCGTGTAAAGCTCTCCTGTAATTCATGCATGGTATTTTCAGACTGCACTAATGCCTTTGTACTGTCCGAAAACTGAGCTGCCGTTTTTTCTACCTGAGAAAGCAATACTTTTACAACCTCTGAAACCTGTTCAGAAAACATATTGCTGTTGTTGGATAATTCCCGCATCTCGGTTGCTACTACATCAAATCCTGCTCCCGCAGTTCCAGCTCTTGCTGCTTCTATAGAAGCATTTAGAGAAAGAATCGTCGTATTAAAAGAAATGTTGCTAAGCTGACCGGCTATATCTGCCACTTCACTCATTTTCTTTTCCATCTCTTGAAATACTTCATTTGCTTCACTGACTGCTGTGCTTACTAATGCCAGTTGTTTGCCCATATCTTCCATATTGGCACGGTTTTCTGTCAATGTTGTTTCAAAGCTGTTTACCTCTTCATTTAATTTCACAATGGATACACTAGATTCCTGAATCCTTTCCTGTACATCATTGCAGCTTTTTGTGACCTCATTGGCACTTTGAGCAATAGCCTCTGAACCCTTTTGCAGTTCCTGTGTATTATTTTCAATATTGGTAGAAGACTTTGTAAAATCCTGTTCTAACTCTATGCCCATATTTTTCATGGAGGTCAAAAGTTCTTCTGCCTGTTTTGCCCTTTCCTCACTGATTTTAATAAATGCCTGACCACGCTTAATCGTCTGGTAAAACAGACTGGCAGCAACCATAAACATCACTACACATAATATATACTGGGAAGAATCTCCAGCTTTTTCGGGATGGAGCACATACATAAGTACAAGCAAAATATCTGCAACAAAAATCTGCATAATTGTAATCTTCGGTTCAAGATAAAGCCCTGTCATACCTACTACTGCCAAAAACAGAGGAAAATCATCACTATAAGACTCACCGCTGTTTATGGAGATTAAAAAAATCAAAAACAGCAGGCTTATTGCCAATACCATAGCCTTTTTTCTTGTTTCCATTTTCCTTATGTACATAAAAAACGCCGACGCCCCAAATATGGCAAGACATATACCAATCACTAGTATACCCTGTATATTTTTATTTACAATATTTTTGACCATAAATGCACCGGCAACAACAAATGTCACTGTCAGCATAATTCGATAAATTGTCTGATGCGAGATTGGTGTCTTTACCTGTTTTTGCTTCGTTCCCATTTGACTAAATACCTCCTATTTGCCGATTCTATCTTCTACATAATGTAAAATATCCATGTTATCTTCTAACATTCTACATCCTACAATATAAGTTCCATTGTCATCCGTTGAACGAATAACTGTTCCTGCAAGAGCTTTTCCCTTTATCAAATTAAAATCCTGAATTGTTAATTGTATACTCTCGCCAATGGCATTTGCAAATTCTGACGCCTCACTGGCAAATGCATAACCACCTGCACTAATATTTACCATTTTTCCTTTAAAGGAACGATTTTGAGATTTTAAGAATATTTCACATTCATTTTTCATCGGCAGTCTTGGATATTTTCTACGGTTCAAAACCTTAGGATTTTCATCGAGCAGAAGCTGATAATATGTCGCTCCATTTTTATCCTTCTTGCTGATTTTTACCTCTTTCCAGATGTACATAGTATTATTTACAATAATCTGTACCTCATAACGGCTTTTTTTATGATTAATCAAAAAGGTCTCTAACTGAGAAGATGCTTTCACTAAAATACTTTCTTCTTCTAAATCGGCTACTTCTGTATGACACTGCTGTGTATCCCCCTGTTCCATAAGTATCATACTCATACCAATAGTTACATCCTCAACACCCATAAATCCGCCTGCACCTAATTCCTCGACAAGCGTTCCAACAACATTTTCTATATTTCCAATATTTCGTGCTGTTTCTTCATACTTACTCATCATGGTAACAGTCGTTGCTTCAGAATCTATAACACTTTCGGTCATGGTTTCCATAATATCCTGTACCTGTTTCATATTATCGACCATGTTTTTATTAGAGCTTTCTACATGTTTTACAGCTGAATCTACAACCTGAATTTCATCCCCTAATTCCTTGGAATCATCAGCAATCATTTCTACACTGCTGTTGACATTCTGCATAATAGTAAGATTCTCAGCTATTAATCCTAGAATTGTTGTGACAGATTCTGTCATCTTATCTGAGGTATCCTCTAAAAGCTTTAATGCCTCCATAATACTTCCGGAAGAATTCTGTGTACCCATACTTAAGTTTCGAATCTCATCCGCTACAACAGCAAAACCCTTTCCATGCTCTCCTGCTCTTGCTGCCTCTATAGATGCATTTAATGCAAGAAGATTTGTCTGGGAAGAAATATTCTCAATGGTGCTTGTCTCCTCTTTCACCCTGTTAAAATGATTTCTGAATTCCTTTAAAATTTCTTCTACATTTGAAGATAACTGTGCCATTGCCTTTGTAGATTCTAATACATTTGCTAATTCTTTTGAACTGCTGTTAGCATGTCCTGCCGATTTCTCACTCAACTCTACAATGTGCTCGATCAAACTGGCAACATTTGTCACCTGATTATCTATGTCCTCTGTCATTTCCATAGAAGAATCAATTTTCTGGCTAAGAAGATTACTCTTTCCCACCAGCTCTTCCATACTGTTTACTACTAAATTGGCGCCATCCTTATTTTCCTCTGCAAGCTCTCTGACAACGGCAACACCATCCACAACAGAGTTGCTTGCCACTTTTACCTGTTCAACGGTAGTAACCACCTTTGCCAAATTATTTTTTACGGAGTCAAGCATTGCTCCATCCGACTTTATCATATGATTAATGGCGATTACATAGCCTACATAACAGAAAATAATAATACCTATCTGAATTTCAAAATTAGAAATATCCGCCGAAGTATTCATACCATTTAGATAATTTCTGATAATTGCTCCTGCAACAACAAGAATACTTGCTATTCCACAACGCAGCATAAAATTCCTGTTCTTATAAATAATCAACATGCTAGTCAATGGCAAAATATAGGTAAATGCCAATGTTCCCGGTGCAGTCAGCATAATATAAAGATAAAATACGCCATATCCAATGCCGACGATATTATGATAAAGATTTGTATGCCACCCTTTAACTTTAAGTACAATCAATCCCCCAATAAAAGGTCCCCAACACAGCAATTCCATAATAATATAGAATTGTATAGACTTTAACCCTTTTACAATTTCAACTGCATAGGCTGCTGATAAAATAATAGACATTGCCAGCCACATACCCATTGCTTTCTTATTTGCACTTTTAGCAAAATACTTATCGTTATACTCCATATGCTGCTCCCACCTTTTCTTCATATAGTAAATTTGACCTATATATTTTACCACATTTTTTCATAATTTGAACTATTTTTGCACAAATTTTCTACCAATTCTACAGTATATATTCATACATTCTAAAATTCGCCCACCCTGTATCCGCATAATACATCTGAATGGTTTCTTTATACAAAAAACCAACTCCGGTATAGACCTTTGCTCCCCGCAAAGTCCCATCTAACATATCTAAACGCATAGCTTTTTGTCCCTTTTCCTTAGCATAAAAAAGGGCATGCTCTACCATCTGTCTTGCATACCCTCTTCCACTACAGGAAGGCAGCACACCCAAAGTATGAAGCACCATGACCTCATCCTCTTTTGCATCTACTGCCCATTTCACCTGCTTATAATTTTCATGACAGTTAT
The DNA here is from genome assembly GCA_017625255.1 of Lachnospiraceae bacterium. Lineage (GTDB taxonomy): Bacteria > Bacillota > Clostridia > Lachnospirales > Lachnospiraceae > Roseburia_B. The sequence goes on along the minus strand of JAGALK010000123.1, from coordinate 7,561 downwards.
GATTGACAATCATTCCTGCAACAATTTTATCTTCCTCTTTTCCAATAAACAACTCATTTTTTTCAATAGCATCTTTTAAATATTCCTCTGAGGGATATACTCCTTTTTTCCATTCTGCCCGATAATCCGCATCGTTCATTTGATCTATTAATGTGTAGTAAAAATCCACCACTTCTTTATGCTCTTCTATTGTCGCTTTTCTTATGGTCAACATTGTTTTTCTCCTTTATCTTCCGCAAATATGTTTTTTTCATTTTAATACTTTTTTCATTTTTTTCAATACAATTAAAGAAACTCTTCTAATGACCCAAAGCTATATCCCATCTCTTCCCACTTCGTCAAAAGTTCATCCATAATCTCCCCGTTGGTCTTTGATGTACTATGAAGCAGTACAATAGCTCCCGGATGTATCCGGGGAAGCAGCTTGCTATAGGCTTCTTCTGCTGTCGGCTGGTCGTCCTCATACCAGTCCACATAAGCAAGACTCCAAAAAAAGGTATGATATCCTAATTCCTTTGCCATAGAAAGATTTTCTACACTGTATTTGCCCTGTGGCGGACGATATAGCTTTACCATTTCTTCTCCGGTAATTTCTTTGTAGAGATTTGCAGTATCATCCATTTCTTTTTGAAAAGCAGTTAAATCACCAATCTGAGACATATCCGGATGATGATAGGTATGATTTCCCACCAAATGTCCTTCCTGCTGCATTCTTTTTACAATATCCGGTGCTGTTTCCAAGAAATTTCCTACGACAAAAAATGTGCCTTGGGCATTATGCTTTTTTAATGCATCTAAAATTGCTTCTGTATTGCCATTTTCGTAACCACAGTCAAAAGTCAGATAAATTGTCTTTTTTGCAGTATCTCCCACATAATGGGCATTATAGCTTTTCAATTCCTCTGCACTGGCATTTCCTGTCGGTGTAGTACCATCTTCTCCAAAACCAAGTCCCCAATTCTCTGTTGCTGCAAACACGCGATTTGCAGAATCCATGCCCACATTGTCCTCTTTTGCATAAGACAAATCGGAGCTGCTAAAAACATCCACGATTTTAGCAGCCCCGACTCCGGCTCCATACATAAATAAAAATAATACCATCAATAAAAGTGCTTTTTTATATTTCATAGACACCCTGATTTAATTTGTTTTTTCTATTGTATGCATGGTTCTATATTTCATTCCAAATAATCCAATCAACAGCAGTATAGGAAAAACACAGGCACATAAAATTCCCATTTTCATACTATCGCTAAAGATAGCTGTCATTTTTCCCACAAAGGTCGGACCTGCGCTGCATCCCACATCTCCTGCGAGAGCAAAAAATGCAAACATCATCGTTCCGCCCCTTTTGACATTTGCGGCACCAAGACTAAAGGTTCCAGGCCATAAAATACCTACAGATATACCACATAATGCACACCCCAAAAGACTTAGCATTGGCCATGGTGAAAGAGAAATTAACAGGTAACTAATCAAACATAAGCATCCACTTAACACCATAAAACGAATCAGATTAATTTTTTCTCCGTATTTTCCATAAAATACTCTGGAAAGTCCCATCATAATAGCAAACATCATCGTTCCTACCAAATCTCCAACTGTTTTGCTAATAGATAAACCTGATTCAGCAAAAGCTGATACCCACTGACTTACTGCCTGTTCACAAGCTCCCGCGCACATCATAAGGAGCATCAAAAGCCAAAACATTCTATTTCCCACTAATTCTTTAAATTTCAATCCCTCTTCTCCTTCCGCTACTATTGGTGCAAGAGGTACTTTTAAAAATGCAACGGTATTACATAGTGGTATCAACGCCCAGATACAAGCCATAATCTTCCAATTTTCAATTCCTGCCACTGTAAAAAATATCGTAGACAAAAAAACCACCGCCACATGTCCCCAACAATAAAAAGAATGCAATAAACTCATTGCTGCTTCTTTGTTGTCTGTAGGACAGGCTTCTACGATGGGACTGACAATGACTTCCAATAAGCCTCCTCCAATAGCATAAATTACAACTGCTGCCATCAATCCCACAAATGGATTACTGCAGATATCCGGCAAAAATGCCATAGCAATCAAGCCCACTGATGCAAAAATATGTGCCAAAAGCGCAGATGTCCGATAACCAATTTTATCCACAAATTTTGCCGCTAAGAGGTCTACTGTCAACTGTATGGCAAAATTAAAGGTTATTAAAAATGTAATATCGGATAAGGGTATTCCATATTGACTCCAAAAGGTGAGAAACAATAATGGAGCAAAATTATTTACAATCGCCTGTGTAATGTACCCCACAAAACAGGCATATATTGTCTTTTTATATGATATTTGTGTCATTTTCTTATCCTCCTCATTCTAGTCATGATAATCCCTTTCATTTTAAATGTAAATGCCAATATTAAAAATTCCACAAAGTATAGGAAAAAAAGATTATTTACTTTTACCCCAACATAATCTATGCTTTTATTGTATTTTTTAATAAATCAAAAGAAAAGGGGAATATAAAATGATTGATTTTAAAAACGGTTCTATTATCAAATTAAAACAGGCAGAGGCTTCTGCAGCAAATGATGTCCTTCCTTTACTTGTTTCAGGTGAAGAAGTTGTCGGCGTTTATAAAGGAATGCGTGACTATGTTGTATTTACTACAAAGCGTTTAATTGCTGTAAATGTACAGGGAATGACTGGAAAAAAGAAAGATTTTACTACACTTCCTTATTCCAAAATTCAGGCATTTTCTGTTGAAACTGCCGGAACTTTAGATTTAGACAGTGAATTAGAGCTTTGGTTTAGCGGACTTGGCCTTGTAAAATTAGATTTCTCCGGTGCATGTGATATCGTAAAGATCGGACAGTTAATCAGCAACGCTATTCTTTAAGTATTCTTATTTTGACATATTTTTCATTAAAAGGGAGGGGCACATTTAAGTGCCCCTCCTAAAATTTGTACATTATTTTACTTTTGCTTTAACTGCTTTTGTATAATCTGTGTAAATCTTCTTACCATTTACCTTCTTGAAGGATCTTACTTTGAAGTAGTAGGTTCCTTTCTTAGTTACTTTCAAGACTTTCTTTACTGTCTTATTTTTATTTATAGTTGCAACCTTTTTAAACTTACCATTTTTCTTAGTTGCACGATAAATTTCATAACCGGTAACCTTCTTATCTCTCTTGAAGGAAACAGTAACCTTTTTGCCCTTTACTTTTGCTTTGATTCCTGTAGGTGCTTTTGCTACATATACAGATACAAGCTTGCTTTCTGCACCGTTTACAGCCTCTTTAGAAGCAACAACCTTATAGGTGTTGTTCTTTCCTGCAACTGCCTTTGTATCCGTATAGCTGGTAGCTGTTGTGGATGCGATAGCTGTATATGTACCGCCTGTGGAACGGTAAATCACATAATTATTTGCATTTGCTGCTGCAGACCATGTAAGTTTAACAGTCGCCTTACCTGTCCAAGAAGCACTTAAGTTTTCAGCTACACCGACAGTAACTGCACTATCACCCGGTGTTGTGGCATCTCCGCCCGGTGTTGTGGCATCTCCGCCCTGTGCTTTCTGCAATCCTGCTAATGCTTTTGCAAGAGCATCCTTTGCATCCGTATAATCTTTTGCTGTTGCATTTTCATTAAGCTCTACTTCTGTTGCTGCTGTAAGTGCATCCATTAATGCTTTCCAGCTTTCTGCTGTATAATCAGCTTCTTTTAAGCCTTCTACAGTTTCTTTTGTAGCAGTAATTTCTGCCATTAATGCTTCTGCTGCTTCTTCTTTTTCAACTTCAACAACAGTTTTTAATTTTGCATATGCTTCTGTAATAGCTGCTTTTGCTGCATTTAATTCATTTACAGTTACATCTTCTTTTGCTAAAGCTGCATCTGCTGCTGCAATTGCTTCTTTTAACGCATTCCATGTATCTGCTGTATAATCAGCTTCTTTTAAGCCTGCTACTGCTTCTTTTGTTGTTGTTAATTCAGTTGTTAAAGCTTCTTTTGCTTCTTCTAACTCTTTCTTTTCTGCGTCTGCTGCTGCCTTTGAATCGCTTACTTTCCAACGAAGAATACCATTTGCTGCACCATCTGCATGTACAGTCATCACTAACTTGATTGCTGTAGTTGTAATAGGTTCGATATTAATTGTATTGTACTTATCAATTTCAATTGCATCTTCATATGCTGTAAGCAATGTTGCTTCCTGCCATGCACCGTTTTCATCTAAGTACATAAACTTAAAGCTTGCAGGAATTCTTGTTCCGCCACCATCATCGTACCAGAAGATTTCAAATTTATCTGCTGTGACTGTTGTATCCCAGCTGTACTGTACATAATGTTCAGAACCCGGATCCTGTGGCCAGTTACCCCAGCCCTTTCCTGTTCCTGCTGCTGAAACGGTTGGTTCCCAATCTGTCAATGGACCATCTACTGTTTCCCAGCTTGCTGTAAAGTCAGAGGATGCGGTTGCTGTAAATTCTAAGTGTGCAGGATTTGGTGTTGGAGGATTGATAAGTCTGAAGCTTCCTTCAATTACCATATCTGCGCTTACATTTTCTACTGTGTAAGTATTATCTTCTCCAATTTGTACTGCTTCTCCGTTGATTGTTAAAAGTTTTACCATATAACCATCATTTGGAGCTGCGGTAATTACAAGCTTACCACCTTCTTTTACCATATCTGCATCAATCGTGAATGTTCCGTATTTTGGTGTTGTATTGCTAATCTTAGCTTCATACCATTTACTTCCATCATCGTCTGCAGTAAGTACTTTGAAGTATGCATGATATGCTTCTGTTGCATACTGTGGAGCAAACATTGGAGCAAAGCTATAACCATTTGCTGTTAAAGTTGGGAAGCCTGTTGTTGTATCCTCAGAAACTTTAATAGAATCTGTTAAGTCTGAAGACAATACAAGTGTTTTCCAATCAGTTGTAGCAAGTTCTGCTGCCATTACAAATGGTCCATACATTACGCTGGCAACCTCAGAATTGCCAATCTTATCCGGAGTCTTATCTAAATGTAATGTCCAAGGCATGTTAATTTCAATCTCATCCCCTGCTGATACATTTTCAACAGTTACATATGTGCTGATTTCCGGATTTGTAATGGTTGTTTCTCCATTTACTTTTACTGTAAATCCATTGGTTGCCCAATATGGAACACGAAGTTTCATATCGAATGCTCCAACGGCTGCATCATCCATTGCAGAAACTGTTAATTTTGTATCTTCTGATGGATAATCTGTTTCCTGAGTTACAATAACTCCTTTTTCTTCCCATGTTAATGTTGTTGGAAGATATAAACCTACATATAAAGTGTCATCCGTCTTAGCGTAAGCTGCTTCCTGATATTTTACATGGTTCTCCATACCTGTACCATGACAGCAGGTAAAGGAATCATAGTCTCCGCCATAACCTCTTGTAGAACCAGGTCCGATTGGAAGCATGTAGGTTGTACCATTGTGCATATAAGAAGTTACATTTGGTGTCTGGGATGCAAGAATCTGGTTGTAGAGAGTTCTCTCATAGTAATCCATGTATTCTGCATCATCCGGATTGTAATTATTTAACATCTTTGTAAGCTTCATCATATTGTAAGCTGCACATGTTTCACAGTTGGTTGTTCCTGCGATGTTATTCGCCTGCTGATAAGGCTGTGTAAATTTCTCACCTGTACCTACACCACCGATAGAATATGCATATCTGGAAACTGTCATCTGCCAGAAGTTTTCTGCGATATTATAATAATATACTTCCGGTGTTCCTGCTTTAACAGTTGCCTCATACATCTCTAATGCACCGATAATCTGTGGAATATGCTGGTTAGCATGACGAGTTGCAATATCATCCACATTTACCGCTAACTTCTCAAAGAAGTTTGTATTATCAAATAATTTTGCGCCATCTAAGTATGCCTGATCACCTGTAAGAATATATAACTGTGCTAAGGATTCATTAAATCCGCCAAACTCACCTGCAATGTACATATCCCACATCTTAGTAAGCTGTTCCTGAGAACAAGCACTTAATCTCTTAGTTGCCCACATACCTAAATCTTTTGCAACTTCTAATGCTTCTTCGTTGCCTGCATAATTGTAAGCATCGATAAAGCCTGCCAATAATTTGTGTAATGTGTAATATGGTGCCCAGATACCTTCATCCGGTCCTGCATAGCCTGTATACTGCTCTAATAATGCGAACTGATCCGGAGAATATCCGCTTAAGAAGCCTTCTCCCCATTCTTTAGGATTTGTGCTCCATGTAGCTGTTAATACACCCTTTGTTTTAAATGCTGCAGGATCACCTTCAGACATTTCCTGTAAGGTTCTCATTTCATGTACGATATCATCTAATTTTTCTTTGATTTCTGTATCGCCTGTTGAACCATAAGCAAGTGCTAATGCGGAGATATAATGACCTGTAGAATGTCCACGAAGTAATCCTGTAGGATCATCCCATCCGCCTAATGGAGTTACATTTGCAATCTTATCTGTCTGACCGAATGTTTTGTAGAAATTGTACATCATGCGGTCATTATCTAATAATTTCAAATAAGCTAAATCTCTGTCTCTATTCTGTGTAAGAATAGAACCATCTTCATCCGTTTTGTCTAAAGAAATATCACTTAAATCAAAGCTGTCAGATACAACAACTGCTGCGACTTCTTCTTCATCCACAACGGTTACTGTTGCATTTACTTTCTTGGTCTCTCCAACGATAGAGCCTTCTACTGTAAATGTTCCTGCTGCTGCATAGTTTGCTGCATCCACATATGCAGGCCATACAGCTTTTACCTTATTCATAGAACCATCTGTATAGGTAGCTTTTACATAGTTTGGTAAAGATGGGCTATGTCCCACTAATGTTGTCACTTCTACTGCTTCTACAGTATCTAATGTAACACTTTCACGGAATGCAATAACTGTAACATCAACTTCTTTTGTTACGGTAGCTGTACCGTAAGTAACAGTTGCTTTTAAAGTACCTGTTGCATTTTCAGAACCGATTGCAGGACGGGTTACGGTTACAACACCATCTGCGATAGTGATTGCAGAGTTTGTGCTTTCCCATGTAATGGAAGAACCTTTTTCACCGACAGTCGGAAGTGTAAGTTCACCCATAACTGCAGATAAATCACCAAGACTTTCTACTGCTTTATCTGCATCATACTGTGCGTTCTGTTCGTCTGAATATGCAGCTAAAACTGTTACATCAAATTCTTTCGTATCAGATTCACCATTATATGTAATAGTAGCAACCAATTTTCCTGTCACATCAGCTTCACCTGCTGCCGGACGAGTAACCTTTGCAACACCATCTTCAATCGTGATTGCTGTATTTTCACTTATCCATGTAATAGCAGAACCATTCACACCGGTTGTAGGAAGTACAATATCTCCTTCAACTGCTGACAAATCAGCAAAATCTTCTAATTCTGCCTTATCTGCTGCTACGATATCTGCATCTGTTACATCATACATAGCTGCAACTTCTTCTGCAGACAATGCTTTGTTATAAATCTTAACTTCTGCAAACTGACCAACTGTAGGGTTATCTGCAAACTGACC
>JAGALK010000122.1 GCA_017625255.1 Lachnospiraceae bacterium | reverse complement strand
GTTTAGTGAGATTTTTGTTTGGTAGCTTAATTTTACATCAAATAGGAATGAGATTCCTTATATTTTGGGCAATTTTATAAAGTTGTTTATTACGAAAGCAGTAAATCAAGGCTTCTGTGGATAAAACTGCGGAAACTCAAGTAACGGGAAGTTTGACAGAATTTCATGGCAATGTTAAAATTGTAAAGATTATTTTTATCAGATACGAGGAAGATAAAACAATGAAATTTACATATGAAATACCAGCCTCCTTCTGGGGGCTGTTTCGTTCCATAAACAGAGAAATATATATAGAAGCATTGCTGACAATTCATGATGAATATCAGTACAATAACTATTTTTTGAGTCGGGAAGCCTGTATACAGATACTAGGTGATATGTGTGCAAGACGCAGATTTCAGATGGAAAAAGAGGAGATTGAGACTGAAGAAGAAGCAGCAGAATCTATGCCGAGGCGAATATTAAATTGGCTAATACGGACAAAATGGCTTCGCAAACTGGAAGATTACACCACAATGACCACAAATATCATCATTCCAGACTATGCGGCAATTATGATAGAAGCCTTTGAAAAGCTGGCAAATGAACCGGAAGAGGATACAGATATCTATATCCAGAATGTCTATGCGACCTTGTACTCCTTTTTGCATGATAAAAAGCTGAATACAGCCATGTTAAAAACAGCTCTTGTTAATACTAAAAAGCTAAATAAAGCATTACAGGATATGCTTCACAATATGGATAAGTTTTTCGGAAGATTATTGGAAAAAGATACTTATGCAGGTCTTTTAGAGGAGCATTTAGAAGGATATGTAGAAGAGGTGGTAAAGAAAAAATATCATATCTTAAAAACCAGTGACAATTTTTATCTTTACAAAATGGATATTAAAAGATGTATCAAGGAACTGCGGGAGGATGATACATGGATTACGCTTCTGCAGCAAAAGGAAACGGCAAAATCTAAAAGAGAAGCAAAGCAATCAAAAGAACGATTTTTTCAAAGCCGCAGAAGTGAAGATGTCTTAGATATCCTAGATCAAATAGAGCGAGGCTTTGAGGATATTGAGCATCGGATTACCAATATGGATAAAGAGCATAGCAAATATGTTCGGGCAACGGTTAATAGATTGAATTATCTTTTGAGTGAAGAAAGTGATAGAAAGGGTCTGATGATTCAGCTTTTAAACTATTTAGGACAGGGTGAAGAGAAGGAAATAGAGAAGAAATTGCGGATTGTATCGGAAAAACTCAATCTGTCCTCTTTGGATATTTTAAGTGAAAACCCACTGTTTAGGCGCAGAAGACGACAGAAATTCACCGACGCCTTAAAAGCAGAGGAAAACCCACAGGAATTATCCAAGGAAGATATTTTGAAAATGAATCGTATTGCGCATCGTTTTAGCAAGGAAGAAATTACAGCATTTATTGAAGAACATATGACGGAAGGTATGTGGCAGTCAAAAACACTTCAGATACGAAATGATGAAGAATTTGAAAAACTGATATTAGCATACGATTTAGCTATACGAAAAAATGGAGAATTTGAAGTGCTGACAGAAGGTGTCATGCTAGAAGATGGAAAATATCGTTATCCGGCAATGACCTTTATACGGAAACAGAAAGGCAGTGATGGTCATGTTTGAGTATTATGAACAGTTGACAGGGGAAGAACAGGAAAAAATACAAAGTATTATTCAAAAGCTTTATAGACAGACCTATCTTTTAGAGAGAAAATGGGATAAAAAAGCTGAAAGAATGGTGATAAATAAGGATTTTTACTTTTGTGACAAGCATATGGAATTTTTGACGGCATATTTTTCAATAGCAGGAATTCGGATTTATCAGAATATGGAACTGGGCACAATTTATATTCAGGGGGAAACAACCATGGGAGAAAAGCTCCCTAAACTGGCAACAATCTATTTGCTGTTGCTAAAGCTGATATATGATGAACAGATGGCAACAGCATCTTCGAGTGTGAATATAGCAACTACATTTGGAGAATTAAATGGAAAAGCAGGAGAATTTAAGCTGTTAAAAAGCCTTTCCTCTATTACAGAAATACGGCGGGCATTAGCTATATTGAAAAAGTATCAGATGATTGAATTTTTGGATATATTAGAAGAATTAAATGAAAATACCAGAATTATCATTTATCCATGTATCAATGTGGTATTGATGCGGGAGGATTTGTTAAAGCTGATAGCTTATTTTGCCAATGAAGAGATAATAGCAGAAAAAGATGTATCGGCAGAAGCCTTTGAATGCTCAGCAGAAGAGAGTGCGGAAGCTACAGCAGAAGAAATAATAGAAGGAGACAGTGAAAATGGAGAATGGGAATCAGGCATATAAAGCAATTACGAGAATCTGCCTGAATAACTGGCATTACATAGACAGAAAAACTCTGAGCCTGAACAAAAGCATTAATTTTTTTACGGGACACTCCGGAAGCGGAAAATCTACCGTAATAGATGCCATACAGATTGTGCTTTATGCCAATACAGATGGCAGAGGATTTTTTAATAAGGCAGCAGCAGACGATTCGGATAGAAACCTGATTGAATATCTTCGTGGCATGATTAATATTGGAGAAAACAATCAGGCAGCATACAAAAGAAATCATAATTTTTCCACGACTATAGTATTAGAACTGCAACAGACAGCCACAAAGGAAACGGAATGTATAGGTGTTGTATTTGATGTGGATACTGCAACAAATGAAGTGAATCGTCAGTTTTTCTGGCATACAGGTGAGTTGTTTGCAAATGAATATCGTACAGATGGACGAACCATGGCAATTAGTGAATTGAGAGCTTATTTGCAGCACAACTATGAAAAAGAAGCATATTTTTATACATCTAATAATGAAAGATTCCGCAGAAATCTATATGATATTTATTTGGGCGGATTAGACATGGAGAAGTTTCCGCGGTTGTTTAAACGGGCAATTCCTTTCCGCATGAATGTACGCTTGGAGGATTTTGTAAAGGAATATATCTGTATGGAGCAGGACATTCATATGGAAGATATGAAGGAAAGCGTTATTCTCTATGGCAGAATGTGCCGCAAAATTGAGAATACCCGTACAGAAATAGAAGAATTAGAAAAAATAAAAGATGCTTATGAAGCCTTTCGTCAGGGAAAACAGCAGGAAAAAGATTATCTCTATCGTTTAGAAAAATTAGAAATCCTGCAATTAAAGGAAGCATTGCAGGAATTACAAGAGCGTATAGAAGCTGAAAAATCAGATATAACGGCACAAAGAGAAAGTTTACAGGAACTAGAAAAGCTTCGGATGGAATGTACAAAAGAATATGATGAAATTAATCGTCAGATTTTAGGTAGTGGTTATACCGAGCTTGAAAAAGAATTGCAAAGTTTAAATGAGCTGCTGCATCGTTTAGAGCGAAGCAGAAACCATTGGCAGAATTTAGCGCTTGCTTTAGCAAAATGGGAAGACGAAGAAGTGGCTTCTAATCAGGTTATCTGGGATATTGAAAAGTTCAAGGATGGAAGCATCAATGGAGAAGAACTGCTTAGATTGTCAAGAAATCTGACAGAAGTACATGAAGAGGTAGAAAAACAGCGTCAAGAGGCTGCTTCAGAAGCTAGAGGGTTAAAGAAAGAAATTGACATCTTAGAGAGAGAATTAGCAGAAATTCGTCTTGGAAAAAAAGCATATCCAAGAGAATTAGAGGATGCTAAACGACTCATTCAACGAGGCTTATATGATATCTATGGAAAGACCATTCCTGTACATATTTTGGCAGATGTCATTGATATTCGGGATGAAAAATGGAGAAATGCTATTGAGGGATATTTAGGATTTCATAAGCTGTCTTTATTGGTAGAGCCTAAATATGTACACAGTGCCATGGAAGTTTATGAGACTTTAGATAATAAAAAGTACTGGAGTATTTCTGTTGTGGATACAGAAAAGCTGATGGGACAGGAGCATAAGGTAAGAGAAAAAGCTTTGGCTGAGGAAATTGTCGCTGAAGAGTCTTTTGTACAGGCATTTGTACAGTATTTGTTGGGAAATGTAATTAAATGTGATTCTGTGGAGGCGCTTCGCAGAGAGAGAATTGGTGTAACGGCAGACTGTATGCTGTATCAGAACTATCAGCTTCGACGAATGAATCCGGAAAACTATACCCGCAGAGCCTTTATCGGTGAAAAAAGTATGCGCAAACGGCAAAAAGAGCTGCAGGAACGATATGAAAGCTATTGCCGGCAGAAGGAAGAATTTGATACCGTTATTGAGGATGCAAGACGACTTTTAGAATATGAATATCTTTCAGGAACAACAGAAGAATATTTAGAGCTTCAGAGAGATATGACAGAAGAAAAGACCAAAATTAAGCGCAGACAAGAATTAGAGCAGCAGCTAAAGACCTTAGGAGCAGATACAGTAGATATTTTAAAGGAAGCTTTAGAACAGGTTCGGAATAAACAAAAGTCCATAGAAGATAAGATGGATAAGCTAAAGATTAAGATTCATGACAGGCAGCAGAACATTCAAAAATATAAACAGCAAAATATTGACTGGAATGAAGAACTTTTACAGAGAGAAAGAGAAGTATCCGGTTCTAAAATGCAGGAAGAGAATTTTGGACTGTATATCAATGAACAGAAAAATCCATCTTATATGAAGCTTATACAACAGACAAATGGAGCTTTAGAAAAGACCAGAGAAGATAATGAAAAAGCAAAGCGAAATTTAGTAGATACGCGTACAGAATATTTACAAAAGCATCCTTCTAGAAACTTTTCAGCAAGTGAAGACAATAATGAAGCTTATGAACAGCTTTTAGCAGAGCTTTCTTGTGACAGAATTTTGGATTATGAAAAGATGGCTTCTGAGCAGGCAAAGGTAGCCATTGAACATTTCAAGGAGGATTTTGTGTACAAAATCCGCAGTGCCATAAAGGAAGCCTATATCCGAAGGGATGAATTAAACCGGATTATTAAGAATCTGAATTTTGGAAAAGACCGTTATCAATTTAAAATTACCAGAAATAAGGGGATTGACGGTGAATATTATGATATGTTTATGGATGAATCCTTAGAAATACATCCAGATTCATTATCAGATTCTGTGGAAAATCAAGTCAATCTTTTTGCTATGGAGCACGAGAATCGGTATGGTAACCGCATCAATGAATTAATTCATATCTTTATTCCACCGGAAAATGCTGATGCCAAAACACAGGAAGAAGCACGACTGAATATGGAAAAATATGCAGATTACCGTACATATCTTTCCTTTGAAATGGAGCAGATTGTAGAAGGTGAAGAAAAGCTGGTGATTGGTTTAAGCAAAATGATTAAGAAAAATTCCGGTGGTGAAGGTCAGAATCCGCTGTATGTGGCACTTTTGGCAAGCTTTGCTCAGGCTTATCGCGTAAATCTATCACCAAAGCTTCAAAGAAGACCTACCATTCGCCTGGTAGTTTTGGATGAGGCATTTTCTAAGATGGATGCAGAGAAAGTAGCAAGCTGTATTGAATTGATTCGGGGACTTGGATTTCAGGCAATTATTAGTGCTACTAATGATAAAATTCAAAATTATTTAGAAAATGTAGACAAGACCTTTGTCTATGCCAATCCTAATAAAAAGAGTATATCTATTCAGGAATTCGAGAAAGCAGATTTCATAGAACTTTCCGAGAATGAAGTATAATTTATATAGAAGATGTCATAAAAGTGGCATCTTCTTATTATATGTCAAAAAAAGTTGAATTTTTTGAAGTGTTTTAGGTAAATCGTATAAAATTCAACCGAAATAATAAAAAAATAAACAAAAAATTTAATCTTCCTATAAAAATTTAAAATATTGAAAAAAGATAAAAAATAATCACATTGATTCTTGCATTCCTAAAGAGTAGGATACAATTAGTAAAGTACGATTTACTAAAAAAAAGAGGGAGGTCATGTAAGATGATGAGAAAAAAACTGTTATCAGGCTTTTTGGCACTTACAATGTTAGCCGGTATTGTAGTACCACAGCCTTACGCAGTTTCTGCGGAAGAAACCGCAGAACCAAAAGAAGTTGTACTTGAAAAAAGTACACTCGGAAATCCTATTGCAGGATTTAATGAAAATGGCGAAATCGAATACGCCGGTGATCCAAACATCTTAGTAGACGGTGACACCGTATACTTGTATGTAGGACATGATGACACCAGTAGTGGTGGTGGTTATACCATGCCAAACTATTTCTGTTATTCCACAACAGATATGATTAACTGGGAGTTTGAAGGAAATGTCATGAATATGACAGAAGTGTCATGGGCAGACAATGTAAGTGCATGGGCAGCACAGGTCGTAAAAGTGGATGACATGTATTATATGTTGTTCTGTGCTGAAAACAAAGGCAGCCGTGGCAAGGAAGTTGGTGTTGCTGTATCAAGTACACCTACCGGTCCATTTGTTCCAGAGGCAGAACCATTGTTTAATGAAACACTGACCAATACACATACCTGTAAAGTGTTGGATCCGGAAACCGAATTAGAAACTACCGCAAACCAGTTACACGCAGATGAGGAAAGTGGATACGGTAACAGATCATCTTTTGGATGGGAAGATATTGATCCTACATTCTGGCTGGATGTGGATGAGAATGGCGAAACACACCGTTATCTGATGTGGGGTAATACCAATGTATGGATGTGTGAATTGAATGAAGACATGGTATCCATCAAAGATCAGAATGGTGATGGACAGATCACACAGGGATATGATGCAGATATCTGGTTTCAAAATTTTAACGACTTGGAGATGATTGATGGTGTAACTTTCACAGAAGCACCATATTTGTATCGTCGTCAGGACGAAAATGGTAATTACTATGGTGATTACTATGTATTCTTTGCTACACACTGGCGTGAAGAAATGGGATATGCTACTTGTAGCGAATTAGGACCAAACAGTGTTTGGACCTATGGTGGAGGTGTCAAAGACCATGGAGAATTGATGGATCCGACTGCAACCTCTAACACCAATCATCCGGCTGTATTTGATTTTAAAGGAAAAACCTATTTCGTATATCATAATGGTTCTCTTCCGGGAGGAAGTGGATTCCGTCGAGTAGCTTGTGTTGAAGAATTAATCATTAACGAAGATGGTACAATTGATAAGTTCTATGAGACATCTACAGGTATCAGCGGCAAAGCCAGCTTGATTTTAGATAGCTCAAATACAGCAATTGCTCATGATGTAATTGACAATTCTATAAGTGATCCGGATTATGAATACAATTATCCGGCAGTAAATGTGAAGATTTCTTCTGATTTATCAGCAGATACTCCGGATGCTGCATGGGAAATCGAACCGGGCAAAGCAGACAAGACAAATCCGGCTTATGTTACAATTGAAGCGTTTAATAAACCGGGTATGTATATCCGCGCAACAGAAGATGGAGAGGCAGTGTTATCCAGAGATCATAACAATGATGCAAAATCTGCTGCTGACGGAACAACAATTTATACAGAAGAAATGACTTTCCATACAGTAGAAAGCTATGATGGAACAGGTGTTGCTTTTGAAAGCGTTGCATATCCGGGTATGTATCTTGCTATTGAACAGGATACACTTACACTGACAAGCAATTATAAGAGTTCAGGAGCGGTATTTAGTGTATCCGATATTCCAGAGGCAGTAAGTGCTACTGCACAGAAGACAGTAAGAACTTACGAAGTCGGTGAAGAGTTAAATGCAAAAGATATTCGTATGAAGATTTCTTATAGTGATGGTACATATAAGACTCTTACAAAAGGTTTCAAGAGTAATGCTAAGAAGATCGATATGACTACAGCAGGAACAAAAGAAATTGTTCTTACATACACAGAAAACGGTCTTAACGGTGTTCAGGAATTATCCACAAGTATTATGATTAATGTTTGTGAAAAAATGGTTGCATCTGATGAGCCGGTTAATAATTCCGGTGATTTAGTTGGAACAAGTGATGTTATGGAAGATCTTCCGGAAGTAAAATCTACTCACACTGTTGGTGCATTAAAATATCAGGTGACAAAAGTAGACGAATACAATACAGATGGAACAAATGGTACAGTTACCGTAACAGGAACTACCAAGAAAAAAGCAACATCTGTGGTTATTCCGGATGAAATCGAAATCAATGGTTATAGCTTTGCTGTAACTAAGATTGCCAATAAAGCATTCCAGAATTGCAAGAAACTGAAAAAGATTACAATTGGTGACAATGTAAAGAGTATCGGTAGTAATGCATTCAAAGGTATCAATAAAAAAGCAGCATTTAATGTATCTACAGACAGATACGATGCTGTAAAGAAATTATTAAAGAAAAAAGTAGGTTTCAAGAAACCTATGAAAATTAAAGAAGTATAAGAGGGAGGATACGAAACATGAAAAGTAAAAAAGTAGTTAGTGGATTACTGTCATTAGCAATGGTAGCAACTTCTGTATTTACCGGCGATATGACAGCAGTAAAAGCGGAAGAAATGCCTACAGTTTTGGCACATTTTGATTTTGATGAAGAAGCAGTAGATGGTGTGCTTACAGGAACCAATGCTAAAGCAACTGTTTCTGGTGCAACAATTAACACAGAAGATAAGGTTTCTGGTGCTGGTGCATTGAGTTTAGATGGTTCTTCATTTATTGAAGTAAAAAATGCAGAAGATGGCACACTTATTTCCGGACAGGAAGAAATTACAATTTCTTATTATAGTAAATCAACAGCAGCACCAGGTTGGGCGTTTTTTATTAACAAAGATAGTAATTCACCAACAGGTGGAGCAGAATATTATTTGGGTATTTTAGATAGACCGGCAAATGCAGGCGGCATTGCTGTTGAGCGTTATTCTAATGGTCGTGTAAATTCTGCAAATACAGGAACTAGAACAGCTGATTGGACCAAGATTGATGTTGTTTATGGTAAAGATTACACAACATTATATGTGAATGGTGTAGAAGCATCTACACAGCCAGCAGTTACATCTATTGAAGATTCTATTGGAACAGAAAGTGTTTTCTATATTGGTAAAGCTACTTGGGGTGGCGGAGAATACTTCACTGGTTTAATTGATGATTATACTGTCTATGCAGGTGCATTAACAGCAGCACAGGTGCGTTATGCATATGATGGAAAAACAGCAGCAGATGTATTAGACGAAGAAGGATTTACAGTAACACCGGCAGTATCTATGCTTGTTGGTGAGGCAAGAACTATCAATGTAACAATTCCATCTATCGTTGAGGGAGCAACTGTTACATATGCATCAGCGGATGAAGCTGTTGCAACTGTTGATGAGACAGGTAAAGTTACTGGTGTAAAAGCTGGTACAACTACAGTTACAACTACAGTTACTTTAGATGATGTAGTTAAAACACAGGAAACAGCTGTTACTGTAGAAGCAAATGAAAATGTTAAAGAAGGTATTGCAGTAGAATACGATTTAACAGGTGCAGTAAATGGTCAGTTAGTCGATTTATCCGGTCGTGGAAATCATGCAACAATCCATGATGATGCAAATGTAATCAACTTTGCTACAGAAGAAGACGGTACACCATATATGGAAATTACTGATCCTTCAGCATACCTTGATCTTCCAATGAGCATTATCAATTCTTTATCTGATCCGGAAGAATTTACTATTGAAGCTACTTATACAAGAAGTTCTAAGAGTACAGGTCAGGCTTCCTGGTTATTCTGTTTTGGTTCAATTCCAAAATCAGCAGGAACTAACTATATGTTCTATAGCCCATATTTTGGATTTGATGGAACTGAATGTGTAAGAGCAGGTATCAAGGATACTTCTAATGAGGAGTTGTTCAAGACAAGTATTAGAAACGAAAATGATAAGTATTACACTATCGATATGGTATTTGATAATGGAAATATTCGTTTATTCATGGATGGTGTAAAGGTTGGTGGAGAAGTTAAGTCTGGATATAGCATTATGGATGATGTAGTAACACCGGGTACACAGAATGATATCCTTGGATACATTGGTAAATCTTGCTGGCAGCAGGATACAAACTTCATGGGTAAGATTTCTAGCTTTAAGATTTATGACAAAGTATTAACTGATGAAGATGTTCAGTTATCCAGACCGGAATATCAGAAAGCGTTCCAGAAGACATTAGATGAAAGTCTTGCTGTAGAAGATATCCTTGGCAGCAATGAATCCGCAGAAGAAGTTGTATACAACTTAAATCTTTTAGCAACAGTAAATGAAAATGAAGTTGTATGGACATCCAGTGATGAAGCTGTAATCACAGCAAATGGTACTGTACATAACGGAACAGAAGATAAAGTAGTAGAATTAAAAGCAACCATGACATCAGGAGCATTAGTTGCAGAGAAGAAATTTACAGTTACTGTAAAAGCAATCAACAAAGCAGAGCTTGAAAGCCTTACTGCAGAAGTAGAAGCTCTTAAATCTAATGTATATGTAGATGAAAGCTCTAAAACAACTCTTACAAGATTAATGGCAAGTGCAGCAGAAGCTACTTCTCAGACAGAAATTGATAGCTTAGTAAGCAAGATTAAGAAAGCAATGGAAAGTGTAACTTATGTAGAATCTTATGCAGATCCATTTAAATCTATTGATGAATCTAAGATTGCAGGTTCTATGGAAGTAGCAGCTGGTAAAACTGTAAATATGTATACAATTCCAGAATCCTTAAAGGATATGGTAAAAGTAGCTTATGCTTCTGATGATGCAACAGTTGCTACTGTAAGTGATGCAGGTGTTATTACAGGTGTTAAAGCCGGATATACTCGCGTGACATTAACAGTTACAGCAAATTCTGATGGATTTGCTATGGAATATCAGACATTAGTAAAAGTTACATCAGATGCCGTTTCAACAACTACAACTGCAGTAAGTGCAACAGCAGCTACTACAAGTCTTGTAAAAGCAGGTACAACACAGATTGTTGTAACAGCTCCGGCAAACGCTACAATCAGCTATCGTGCAAAAGGTGCTGTTTCTGTAAATAAAGATGGTAAAGTAACTGGCAAAAAAGGTGGAAATGGTACAGTTTATGTAGTTGTAGAAGCAAATGGCAAGAAAGTTGTTAAGAAAGTTGCATTCACAGTTGCAGATATCACAGGAAAATCTTCTGTAAGAGTAGGTAAAAAACTTACATTAAAAGTAGCAGGTATCTCCGGTAAGGTTACATGGTCTGTAGATAAGAAGAAACTTGCAACTATCAAAAATGGTAAATTAACAGCTAAGAAGAAAGGTAAAGTAGTTGTAACTGCAAAAGTTGGCAATGTTACCTTGAAAAAGACAATTACAATCAAAAAGAAATAAGATTATCGGAGGTAAGTAAAGTATGAAGCAAAGAATCGTAAAAAGTATCCTTGCTGCAACGCTTACCGCAGCTATGGTAGTTGGCATGATGCCAACTGCCGGCTGGGATATCCAAGCAGCAACAGATTTAGCAACAGCAGTAGAAGAAGGATTAGTTATTGAAGAATCCGAAATCAATCAGCTTATTACAGCAAAAAAAGTTACATTACCAAAGGCTGTAAGTGGAGTCAGTGGTGCATCTATTACTTACAGTGTAAGTGAAAATGCTTCTAAATATGTAAAAGTAGATGGCAATAAGTTAGAAATTACCAGACCATATGCAGGAGAAGGTAATTGTGAATTTGATTTAACAGCAACTGTTACAGCAGAAGATGGTTCTACCTATAGCAAAAAATTCCCAATGACAATTCGTGAAGGTTTATCCGATGATTCCTTAGCAGGATATTTATATGTATCCTTCGCAGTAGAGCGTGTGAATGAAGCTTCTGATGTACAGCAGTTACATTTCTTCTTAAGTGAAGATGGTTTGAACTGGACAGCAGTCAATGGATGTAATCCTGTATTCCTTACAGGAGAAGATTATGCAAGCAACATCGTATCTTGTGGAGCAGGCAGTGTAAACTATGAAGTTGCACCGGGTACAGATATTACAAAGACAGTAACCGGTGATGCTTCTGTATTGTTCCCATTTGAAGGAGACGATCAGGGTGTGCGTGATCCATATTTGATTAGAGGTTGTAAACCAGATGGAAGCGATGCAGGCAAAACATGGATTTTAGCAACTGATTTGAATACCCATGATGCAGAAAACTACAATGGTAACAAATTAACCAATACCTGTGGTAACTGGGGCTTAACCAATGTAAATGGAAGTTCAAGTCTGTTTGTATGGGAAACAGAAGATTATGTGAACTGGACCAGACGCTATATTGATGTGGGAATTGAAGTAGATGGTGAAGAAACAATTTGTATGGCATGGGCACCAGAAGCAATTTACAATCCTGCAAAGGATAATTACTTAGTATATTGGTCAGCTCGTACAACTGTAGATGGAAAAGCAAGAGATCGTGTATACTGTAATGAAACAGATGATTTCGTGACATTTGGACCAACCAAATTATACGAACAGGATGCGTTCTATAAAAACTATGGAACAAGTGGAAGAGGCAATAATAGTGGATATGGTACAATTGATACTTCCATGCTTTGGGTAGCGGATGAAGAAACAGGTAATCCATATGGAACTTTATTCCGTGTTACAAAAGATGAAACAAATAACCATATTGAGTTATACAGCTCAGATACTGTATTAGATCCAAATGTAGATTATGATGCTTCTGAAGCGCATAAAATTGCATCTTATGAATTAGATGGAAAAACCTATGCAAGCTTAGACGATTTAGCTACTATTCCGGGTGATACAAATGATATTAAGAGAGCAGATATCGTTTGGAACTGGTTTAAAGATAATGCTACAGGTAATCATTTTACAAAGATTTCTCAGACAGGAATCGAACAGTATTCAGGTGCTTATGAAGGTGCTACTATGTTTAAGTTCATCGATCGTGACGAATGGTGTGTTATGATTGACTACTACGGAAGCATGAAAGTAAGATATGAGCCGTATACTACAACTGATTTATCCAATCCGGATAGTATTCAGAAGGTAACAAGTGGTTATGGCCGTACTGGTGGAGATATTGGTACACATGGTGGTATGATTCCGATTACTGTAAAAGAATACAATACAATCATTGATACTTATAATGCAGATTCTACAGTTGAAAATTACCATAAGATTAGCTACATTGAAGTAGATAAGAGTGAATTAAATAACAAAGTAGAAGCATTAGAAAAAGCTGTTGCTTCAACTGAGTATACAGATGCTGTTAAAGCTCAGATGACAAATTTAGTTGCAAAAGCAGAAGCAGTAAACAAAGACAAAGGTGCAAGCTCTGATGAAGTTGCTCAGGTAGTTGCTCGTGCAGATAAACTTATCAATAATGTAAAATTATCTGTTCCAACCATCACAACAACACCGGGTGATATCGATACTAGCAACAGTGAAGAAATGCCAGAGCTTCCGGCAGTAAAATCTACACATACCATTAATAAAGTAAAATATCAGGTAACAAGTGTAGATGAATATAATACAGATGGAACAAATGGTACTGTAACTGTAACAGGAACTACCAAGAAAAAAGCAACATCTGTTGTAATTCCGGATGAAATTGAAATCGATGGTTACACATTTGCAGTAAACAAAATTGCAAATAATGCATTTAAAGGCTGTAGTAAGCTGAAAAAGATTACAATTGGTGACAATGTAAAGAGTATCGGTAAGAATGCATTCAAGGGTATTCACAAGAAAGCAACTTTCAAAGTATCCAGTGATAACTATGATAAAGTAAAGAAATTACTGAAATCAAAAGTCGGCTTCAAGAAACCGATGAAAATTCAGGAAGTATCTGAATAATAGAAATGCATAAAGTTGATTTCTAACAAAAAGGAAGGTTCGATGAACCTTCCTTTTTAAATTTGAGCGGAAAATACTTTTGATTTTAAAGAGCCTATAAAATGAGGAGTGCCCCGATATCCAAAGATACCGAGGCAATTATGAAAAAATTTATAAAACAAAAGATTGCTTATATGAGAACAATAGTATATTAGCAAATTTATATGAATAAATTATGAACAAAAGAAGAAGATATTGTAAAAATAACGAAAATGCATAAAGAATGCGGTTGTCATTTGTGAAAAGTATATAAAAGAAAACGAAAACAACAGGATTGAAAAAAATGTAAAACATTGGTATAATATACATAATTAAAAGACGCACAAACAACAAGCATGAATGCCGGACAAGGAAGTTAGGCATAAGTTCAAAGGAGTGATTTTATGGCAATTACAATTTCAGCAAATGCAAATATCGTAAAGGGATTATTTTCAGGTGCATCATCGGGCAGTAATAGTTTATTTAATTCTACAGATATATTGGGAATTAATTATTCTGATTATGCAAGTATTAAGACTGGTGCTTATGGTAAGTTATTAAGTGCGTATTATTCTTTGGATGATACGAAGAGCGAAAGCAGTGAAAATACTAGCAAAAAGACTTATAATTATAAGGATACACTTTCTACTTCTACATCAAAGGTTAGCACAGAGAAATTAGCAGCGATTGAAAAAAACGCTGAAAAAGCAAAAGAAGCAACCGATGTTTTATTAGAACAGGGAAGTAAATCTGTATTCAAACAAACCATATCTACAGATAAAGAAGGTAATACAATCAGCAGTTATGATACAGATAAAATTTATAATGCTGTAAAAGATTTTACAAATCAGTATAATGCATTATTAAACAGTACCAAGGATTCCGAAGTGGCTGGAGTGAATAGAAATCTTACAAATATGTTAAGTTATACCAGTCAGAATGCAAAGACGCTTGAAACTGTAGGTATTACCGTAAATGCAGAGGATAATACATTAAGTGTTGATGAAAAAGCATTTAAGGAAACGGATATGGCAATAGTAAAAGCCTTATTTAATGGGACAAGCTCTTATGCATATAAAGTGGCGGTAAGTGAATCCATGATAGATTATTATGCAGAGCATGAAGCTTCCAAGGCAAATACATATACCAATAGTGGTACATATTCCAATAATTACAATTCTGGAAATATGTGGGATAGCGTAGTATAAAAATAAAAAAGCTCAAGAACCAAAATCGGTTTCTTGAGCTTTCTTTTAATTATCATTTTCATCATCCGCGGACATAGAGTACACAGATCTCTTTCTAGCCATTTCGTCATTTTCGAGATATTCGTCGTAGGTTGTGATTTTATCAATCATTGAACCATCCGGCAGAATTTCTATGATACGGTTAGCGGTTGTCTGTACTACCTGATGATCTCGTGAAGAGAATAAGATTACACCAGGGAATTTAATAAGTCCATTATTTAATGCAGTGATGGATTCCATATCTAAGTGGTCAGTCGGTTCGTCTAATACTAAGATATTAGAGCCTTCAATCATCATACGGGAAAGAAGTACTCGTACCTTCTCACCACCGGAAAGTACACGCATTTTTTTCACACCATCTTCTCCGGCGAAAAGCATTCGACCTAAGAAGCCTCGTACATAAGTAGCATCCTTGATTTCTGAAAATTGTGTCAGCCAATCTACGATAATCAAATCTGTATCAAAAATCTGTGTGTTATCCTTTGGGAAGTAGGACTGAGAAGTTGTAACTCCCCATTTATAGGAACCTTCATCCGGCTCCATCTCTCCGGTAATAATTTTAAATAAAGTAGTTTTAGCAAGTTCGTTACCGCCTACGAAAGCAACCTTGTCTTCACGGCCTAAGATAAAGGAAATATTATCTAATACTTTTACGCCATCAATGGTTTTACTGATGTTTTCTACTAAAAGAACATCATTTCCGATGTCGCGGGCCGGACGGAAGTCGATATATGGATATTTACGGCTGGAAGGACGAATTTCTTCCAACTGGATTTTTTCCAAGGCTTTCTTACGGGAAGTAGCCTGTTTGGATTTAGAAGCATTAGCAGAGAAACGGGAGATAAATTCCTGTAACTCTTTGATTTTTTCTTCTTTTTTCTTATTAGCTTCCTTCATTTGCTTTACAAGAAGCTGGCTGGATTCATACCAGAAGTCGTAGTTGCCGGCATAGAGCTGAATTTTACCGTAATCAATATCTGCAATGTTTGTACAAACCTTATTTAAGAAATAACGGTCGTGGGATACTACGATAACGGTATTGTCAAAATTAATCAAAAACTCTTCTAACCATGCGATTGCATCTAAGTCTAAGTGGTTCGTAGGCTCGTCGAGAAGCAGAATATCCGGGTTGCCAAAAAGTGCCTGTGCTAATAAGACTTTGACCTTTAATGCACCAGGTAAGTCTTTCATCATGGTGTAATGTTCTTCTGTTGGTACACCCAAACCATTTAAAAGTGTAGCAGCATCGGATTCTGCGTTCCAACCATCCATATCTGCAAATTCAGCCTCTAATTCGCTGGCACGAATACCATCTTCATCGGAAAAATCTTCCTTCATATAGATAGCATCTTTTTCCTTCATGATGTCATAAAGTCGCTGATTTCCCATGATAACTGTATCTAAAACCTGAAATTCATCGTATTTGAAGTGGTCCTGCTGTAAGAAAGAGAGTCTTTGACCAGGGGTGATGATGATTTCACCGTTGGTAGGCTCTAACTGACCAGATAAAATTTTCAAAAATGTAGATTTTCCGGCACCGTTAGCACCAATAAGACCATAACAGTTGCCTTCTGTAAACTTGATGTTTACTTCTTCAAATAAAGCTTTTTTTCCAAGTCGTAATGTAATGTTACTTGCCTGTATCATATCATTTACCTTTCTTCTTATTCTATGTTTTTGTGTTTTGGTTAATAGCAATCAGTTCTATTTTACAGGAAAAATCGTATTTTGCAAGGGTTTTTGATGGGTTTCGTATGGAAATTGAGAATTTCGTCCATACTTATTGCATATTATCCATGCAGTAACGAGAATGTCATGTCTGCATGACATTCAAAGTCTCTGCTGGTTCTTTATTTTTATAGAAAGGCGGATTTATGAAAACATTAAAGGAGTTATATCAGGAAATTTTAGACAGAGAATTAGAAAAAGGCAGAAAGCTAGAAAAAAATTCAGAGAGCTATTCGTTGGATTGTTTGCTGCATCCAAAAAAATATGCGCCGGTTATCGCAGCAGATAAGTGTAAGGATGCCTGTGGAAAAGAGAGTGCCTGTCAGGCAAGCTGTGAGTTTGGAGCGATTGAAAAGACCGAAGGAAGAGTCCATATTGATCCATTAAAATGTACTGGCTGTGGAGAGTGTGTAACTGCATGCAAAGTAGGTAATCTTGTGGAAAACAAGGAGATTTATCCGGTTTTAAAGGCATTGAGTGAAAATAAGGGGGAAGTATATGCATTAATTGCGCCGGCATTTACCGGACAATTTGGAAAAAAATCTACGCCGGGCAGACTTAGAACGGCATTTAAGCAGTTAGGCTTTCATGGTATGGTAGAGGTAGCGGTGTTTGCTGATATATTGACTTTGAAGGAAGCGTTGGAATTTGAACATCATGTCAATAAAAAGGGAGATTTTCAGTTGACAAGCTGCTGTTGTCCGGTATGGATTGCTATGATTCGAAAGATTTATCATGATTTGGTACCACATGTACCGGGAGCTGTATCCCCGATGATTGCAGCCGGAAGAGTTGTTAAAAAATTACATCCTAATGCAGTAACGGTATTTATCGGACCATGTATGGCAAAAAAGAAAGAGGCAAAAGAGCCGGATATTGCAGATGCAATTGACTATGTATTGACTTTTCAAGAGGTGAAGGAAATTTTTGAAGCAGCAGAAATACAGCCGGAGGATTTAGAAGAGGATGAAAGAGAGCATTCTTCAAGAGCCGGAAGAATATATGCAAGAACTTCTGGAGTCAGTGAAGCGGTTAAAGCTACAGTGGAACAGTTAGCACCGGATAAAGAAATTAAGGTTGTTGCCAGACAGGCAGATGGCGGTAAGGCGTGTAAAGCATTGATTGAACAGATTAAAAATGGTGAAATAGATGGAAATTTCTTTGAAGGTATGGCATGTAATGGTGGCTGTGTCGGCGGTCCAAAAGCCATTATTTCCAATGAAGAAGGACGCGATATTGTAAATGCTTATGGAGATGAAGCTGTATATAAAACACCACTGGAGAATCCTTTTGTAAAAGAGCTGTTAGAACGGTTAGGATTTACAGATGTAAAGGATTTTATTGAAAATAGTGATCTCTTAACCAGAGATTTTGATGCGGCAGTTTAGCTGTTAATTCCCCTCTTTACAAGGTTTGTCGATAATGCTACAATTATGAGAAAGAATGTAAAAAACGCGAATAGGCAAACCTTTGGGGGAGGTAGCGTTAATGGGTGAATTGACACAAAAGTTAATAGGATACATTGAACGCCGTAAAACAGAGAGGGAAAGGATAAGAGAAGAAGTGGAAAAAGAAGATTTTTTATTAAGTCAGATTGATGAGTTTAGAGAGAAAGCAAAACAGCTGCAGAATCTTTTGGCATCCAAAGAAAGTAAGGTTCAGGAATTACAGGAAATCGTAGATGAAAGAGAAGAAAAGGCAAAAGAACTTTCGGATATTTTAGAAGAAAGACAGGATGCAGCAGATAGGGTGGTTGCCGGAGTTGGTGATAGAATCGACGATATGGTAGCCAAAGTAGATGCCAAGTTAAATGAATTAAATGAAACCTTCGCAGAGCGTTTGGCCGAAAATGCAGTAAGCAGTACAGAACAGTGCGATAATATCAAAAATCTTATCGATGAGCAGAATGCAAAATTGACAGAAACCGTAGAGAGTTTGAATGGTCAGTTCGATAAGATAAAAAGTGAAATTTGTGAAAAGGTACATACTGAGGATGTGAAATGCTATCGTAACATCCAGACTTTGTTTGAGGATGCGGATAAGAGAATGGATATGATGAAAGCAGAAATTGACAGATTAGGATCTGTTAAAAAGATGCTGAAGGTGATTACTGTAGTTTCTATTTTGAATCTGGCAGGACTTGCAGCATTTGTTATATATGCATTAGGTATTATCTAAAATTAGGAACAATTTTGCAGATTTTGCATATATCAGAATATATGAGAATGTTCTAGGGGTGTTTCGGAAAGCAAAGGCAGGCTTTAGGGAACATCCCCCTATTCGTTATAAGAAACAAAATCCAGAGCAAGAGAGGAAAATATGGGATTAAATCAAGAAAAAAAGGTATGGGTTATTGGACACAAAAATCCAGATACCGATTCAATCTGTGCAGCAATTGCATACGCAGACTTAAAAAATAAAACAGAAGATATCCGGCATGAGGCAAAACGGGCTGGAAATATCAATGAAGAAACCCGTTATGTATTAGAGTATTTTCAAATGGAAGAACCGGAGTTAGTAACAGATGTGGGTGCACAGATAAAGGATATTTCCTTTCGTCGGACAGCAGGAGTCAGTGAAGAGATTTCTCTGAAACGGGCATGGGAATTGATGAAAACAGAAAATGTAGTTACTCTTCCGATTATCAAAGCCAATCAAAAATTGCGTGGCGTTATTGTAACCAGTGACATTGCTACATCCTATATGGATGTTTATGATAATCATATTTTAGCAACAGCTAAAACCCGCTATAAAAATATTTTAGATACGCTCGAGGGTACTATATATGCCGGAAATGAGCATGCGTATTTTGTAAACGGCAAGGTGGTTGCGGCTTTGTCCGGGTTAGAATGGATGGAAGAGTATGTAGAAAGTGACGATCTTGTCATTTTAGGAGACAGAATAGACGCACAATTAAAGGCTATCGAATTAAATGCCAGCTGTCTTGTCATTTGCTATGGTTTTGCTGTAAATAAGGAAGTCATCGAAGCTGCAAATAAAAGAGACTGTGTGATTATCGGTACACCGTATGATACATTTACTGTGTCTAGGTTATTGAATCAAAGTATGCCAATTAAGCATTTTATGACTAAGGATAATTTGATTAAATTTGATATAGACGATTTTGTGGATGAAGTAAAAGAAACCATGTCTAAAATTCGTCATAGAGATTTCCCAATTGTGGATGAAGAAGACAATTATGTGGGTATGATTTCCAGAAGAAATTTATTAAATACACAGAAAAAGAAAATTATTTTGGTGGATCATAATGAAAAAGGGCAGGCAGTCGATGGTATTAGCGGAGCAGAAATTTTAGAAATTATTGACCATCATCGGTTAGGAAGCTTAGAAACCATTTCGCCTGTATTTTTCAGAAATCAGCCATTAGGCTGTACATCGACGATTATTTTTCAAATGTATCGGGAAAAAGGTATTGAAATCCCGGTAAAAATAGCAGGACTTTTATGCGCGGCAATTATTTCTGATACATTGATGTTTCGTTCACCGACCTGTACAGCGATAGATAGAGCAGCGGCTGAAGAATTGGCGATTATTGCCGGGATTGATATTGAAGTACTTGCAAAAAATATGTTTCGGGCAGGAAGTGACTTCAACCGCAAAACTCCTGAAGAGATTTTTTATCAGGATTTTAAGAAATTTACGGCAGGTGAATATACATTTGGCGTAGGGCAGTTAAGTGCTATGAGTCATGAAGAGTTAGAAACTGTACAGGAAAAATTAGAAGAGTATATTCATATTGCTTTAAGTGAAAATAAATTGGATATGGTATTTGTGATGCTTACAGATATTATCGAGGAATCCACACTGTTAATCAGTGCAGGAGAAGATGCGGCAGCAATTATCGAGCGGGCATTTACAGCCATAAGAGAAGAAAACGGATATCTGTTAAAAGGTGTAGTATCCAGAAAGAAACAGCTGATTCCGGCACTTATGGCAGTTATGCAGGAGTAGTTTTGGGTAGTGGATGTGAAAGGAAGTGAAGCATGATGAAGTTTGAAAAAATGGATAACGGTTCGTTGCGATGCACATTGACAAAAGAGGATTTAGAGGAAAATGGCATTGAATTAGAAGATTTCTTTTCTAATTCGAAAAGTGCAAGAGATTTTTTGGAAAAAGTTATTCATATTGCAGAGGATGAAGTAGGTTTTCATACAAGCGGCAACATGATGTCTATTCAGGCGGCAATCATGTCAGAAAATGAAATTGTATTGACTTTTTCAGATAATCAGGCAAATGGTATGGAGCTGATTGAACATTTAAAAAATATGTTTGGCTCTGCTATGTCGAAGGAAAGTCCTTCGGTTTTACCGGAAAAAAAGGAAGATGTTTTTAAGGATTTAGGCAAAAAATCCGAAGAAGAAAAAGTAGAGGGAGATATGGAAGGCTATGCCTATCTATTGACCTTTGTGTCTTTTGCCGGTGTACAGAATTTTTGTCGTATACTTCCTGAGAACGCGAATACCAAGAGCTGTCTGTATTATCTTGACCAAAAGAAAAAGTATTTTTTATGGGCTGATTTGAATAATACTACACGAAGATATGTCTATGAATTTGTAGCAGCATCTATGGAATATGCACAGGGAATTGAAAAGGATAGTTCTTATAGAAATTATTTAGAAGAGCATGGAAAAGTTATTATAAAAGAGCAGGCATTAGAGGCATTAGCACAGCTATAAGCAGTGCAAAATCAGAAAGGAAGCAGAAGATGAAACAGGAATGGAGACCCGGAAATATGTTGTATCCTTTGCCGGCAGTTATGGTAAGCTGCGGCAGAGAAGGAGAGAAACCGAATATTATTACTGTTGCCTGGGCAGGAACAGTCTGTTCTTCACCGGCAATGGTATCTATATCTGTTCGTCCGGAACGGTATTCTTATGCTATTATTCGGGAAACCGGGGAATTTGTTATCAATCTGGTGACTAAGGATTTGGCATTTGCAACAGATTATTGCGGAGTTCGTTCAGGAAGAGATGTGGATAAATTTAAAGAAATGCATCTGACCGCTGAACCGTCCAAAAAGATTTCAGCACCGCAGATAGCGGAAAGTCCTGTAAATATTGAATGTAAGGTAACAGAGGTGAGAGAACTTGGCAGTCATCATATGTTTATCGCCGAGGTGGTATCGGTTAGTATTGATGATAAGTATATGAATGAACAGGGAAAATTCGAACTGAATCATACAGGACTTGTGACTTATTCTCATGGGGAATATTTTGAGCTTGGGAAGAAAGTAGGGAGTTTTGGGTATTCGGTGCAGAAGAAGAGGAAGAGAAAGAAGAAATAAATTCCGGTGTAGCGATTAAATGATATCCCGGAATGTCGTCGTGAAACGGACGACAGATGTGCTTTGTGTAAGGTTTCCGTCCGGTTTTTGATAGTTGTGTGGTGCTGTCAGAACGAGCAGGGGCTGTGGGTAGGCGAAGTGTCCGGGAAAGAAGGGTTTCTAAGCATTTTCATATCAGTTATGGTAACGCACACTACCACTGTCAACACGGCGTCCCTGCCGTGGTGACAGTTTGCACCGACATCCGTGTCGGTGCATAGTTGAGTGTTGCAGAAAATGCTAAGAAACGCTTCCTTTCCCTACCAATTCCGCCTACCCACAGCCCC
>JAGALK010000121.1 GCA_017625255.1 Lachnospiraceae bacterium | reverse complement strand
TCCCTGTGTCAGAATAATGCATTGCTTGAGGTTACGGAAAATGTTGATGAAATCATTGAGGCAAATGGAGGAAAAGAATCTGCAGCTATTCAGTCTGCTTCATATGATGGAAAGTTATATGCATACCCGATGACTGCAAGTAATGGATATTTCTTGTACTATAATAAAGAGTATTTTACAGAGGAAGATGTCAAGAGTTTTGATAAAATGCTTGAAATAGCTAAGGAAAATGACAAAAAGATAGCGATGGATTTTACAAGTGGCTGGTATTTATACTCTTTCTTTAAAGGAGCCGGCTTAAATGTAGAACTTAGCGAGGATGGACTTACCAATATTTGTGACTGGAATACGACAGAAGGAAAATATAAAGGGATTGATGTTGCTGAAGCAATGTGCAAGCTTGTCACCAATACAGGCTTTTTAAATTGCGGAGATGCAGATTTTGTGGCAGGAGCAAAGGATGGAAGCATTATTGCAGGAATCAATGGAGCATGGAATGCTCAAAATATGCAGGAAGCATATGGGGATAATTATGCAGCTGCAAAGCTTCCGGAGTATTCAATTGCAGGAGATTCTGTTCAGATGCACAGTTTTGTCGGATATAAATTAGTAGGTGTGAATGCTTATACTAAGAATGCAAAATGGGCACAGCGTCTTGCGCAGTGGATTACAAATGAAGAAAATCAGATGATACGTTTTGAGAGAAAGGGCGATTGTCCTTCCAATGTAAATGCAGCATCTTCAAAAAAAGTAATCGATTCTCCTGCGATTGCAGCACTTGCTGCTCAGGCTGAATATGCTCATATCCAACGAGTATCAGACAGTTTTTGGATGCCGGTATATGTCTATGGAACAACAATAACTGCCGGAAATCTTGACGAAAAGAGTTTGCAGGTTCTTTTAGACCAGATGGTGAAGGACATTACTGCACTACCCGAGGAGAATAAGTAAAAGAAATGAAAAGAATACCGCTGAGAATATTTATAATTGTTTTGATAACTGGAATTATTGGTGTTACGGGAATGGTGGTATTAAAATACAATATCGACAAATTATCCAATACATATCAGGTAATTATGGACGAGCATGTAGTGAATCAGGATTATATGAAGAGTATAATGACACATCTTTACCAGCACAAGACACAGGTAATGGATCACATTCTTGCAAATTCTGAAGAGATGTATGATAAATATGAGCAAAAGGAAATTGAGCTCAGAAATAAAATGATAGAGGAGTTTACTGAGTTTGGTTTGCATATGCAGGGGAAGGACAGCGAGAGTTATTACCACAAAGTATATTCTGATTATTATAGTTATTTAAGAAATGTAGATATTGTTTTGGAGTTGTCAAGAGACGGAAGTAAAAACATGGCAACATACTATGTTAATACAACAATGGTTGGATTTCTGGAAAATGTTGATCATGATTTGTCCGAGTTAGATGAACTTACCGTAAATGAAATGAATGAAGCAAAAGCATATATGGACGAACTTATCCGATTTTCTCAGATAAGTGAATCCATATGTATTATTTTTATTTTGGTCGCGGTAATTGTATGTCTTGCGTATTGTGCAAAACTTACTACCAAATTGGAAAATGCGAGAAGAGAAGCTGATGCTGCGAATCGTTCCAAGTCGCTTTTTCTCGCCAAAATGTCTCACGAAATCAGAACACCTATTAATGCAATTATCGGAATGAATGAAATGATTTTGAGAGAGGAAGACAGACCGGATATCGTAGATTATGGAATGGATGTAAAGCGTTCTGCATATTCACTTTTAAGCACAATTAACGATATCTTGGATCTATCGAAAATTGAATCGGGTAAAATGGAACTTGTCTTTGCCGAGTATGATGTCTGTACTTTATTATATGATATCGTCAATATGATATCTATGAAAGCAAAAGATAAAGGGTTAGAGATAAAATTATCCTTAGATGAACAGTTGCCATCTAAACTATATGGGGATGATGTCCGGTTACGGCAGATTTTAATCAATTTGTTGAATAATGCTGTGAAATATACGGAGACTGGAAGTGTAACACTTTCTGTTTCAGGTGAGATTCAGGATTCGAATGTAAATCTGTACTTTGAAGTAAAGGATACCGGAATTGGAATAAAGGAAGAAGATCTAAGCAAATTATTTACGGAATTTGAAAGAATAGAAGAAAAGCGTAATCGTAATATTGAAGGTACCGGCCTTGGAATGAGCATTACAACGCAGCTATTAACAATGATGGGCAGTCAGTTAAAGGTTGATAGTGTTTATGGCGAAGGTTCAAAATTTTACTTTCATCTATTACAGAATATTGTTGATAAAGAACCTATCGGCGATATTGAAGAACGAATCCGTGAACAGGTTGTGGAATATAACTATGAAGTAAGTTTTGTTGCTCCGGAAGCTAAAATACTTGTAGTAGACGATAATCAGGTAAACCGCAAAGTATTTTTAAATTTATTAAAGGAGCTGCAAATGGAAATTCACGAGGCCGCAGGTGGTTTGGCGTGTTTGGAGATGGTTACAAAACAACCGTATGATGTAATTTTCCTTGATCATATGATGCCGGATTTAGACGGTGTGGAGACCCTTAAAAAAATGCACGATTTAGATAATAATTTATGTAAGGAAACACCTGTAATTGCGTTGACTGCCAATGCGCTTTCAGGGGCAAAGGAAATGTATCTTGATATCGGTTTTTCAGATTATTTGTCGAAACCATTTCAACCGGAAAAACTTGAGGAGATGCTGTTGGAATATTTACCCAAAGAAAAGGTTGTTGCAGTTGATGCTTCTGATCTTCCTAAGAAAAGAGACAAAATATTGAATTTTGCAGACCAGGGATTTCCGGATATCGAGGGAATGGACTGGAAGTATGCAGCGACTGTTCAGCCGAATGCCGAATGCCTGCTGGATGTGATATTGATGTTTACAAGTCTGATAAAGTCTGATGCACAAGTGTTAAGGCAGAAATACAATATACTTTTGGAGATGCTGGCTGCGAATCCGTCAGAGTCTGAAGAGGTATTGGAAGCATGGAGACAATATCGTGTTAAAGTGCATGCAATGAAAACCGCCGCAGCAATGATAGGGGCTGTATCACTAAGCTGTTTTGCAAGGCTGCTTGAGGATTTTTCTAAAAAACGAATAATTGACCCCATTAAAGTATTAACAGATATATTTCTTGAAGAATGGTTAAGTTACGAGAAAAGGTTATCTGTATTTAAAGTTAATGAAGGGAATATAGAGAAGGAGAAAAAGTTTTCTGCTTCAGATGTTTTAGATCTCTTAAGTTCTCTGGATGCAGCAATGGAAGATATGGATGTAGATACAGTGGATGAAATTATTCAGCAGATACAATGCTATGAAATACCTGACAATCTCAAAGAATTAATAGATCAGTTGGCATCTGCTGTTATAAATCTGGATATTCAGATGGAACACGAAATAGTAAAGAAACTGCGTGAAGAGATAAAAATAAATTGAATCAGTTTTAATTTAATATCTCGTTTTATCGAGGACATTTTTCTAAAAGAAATTAAAGTTATAATGTTATATCAGAGCAGAAGGGAAAAGGTAAAATGGAAGAACTATACACACTTATAGAAGAAAAAATCAAAGCTTCAGGTTATCCGGATGCAATTGATGGAAGCGAGTTTTATAATGATATCAGTGCTGAAGCAGACAATCAGGAAAATGGAATGTATATGTTTATTTTAAAGAAAAGTGAAATTTTAAGCTACAAAGGCTGTATGACCATTATGGATGAACAGTTTGATTTGCATTATGTAGATATTCATGTGAAAGATACTGTTTATCATGTGGATTTTGATGCTTAGGAATCGTTTCGGTATCGACTTGAACTCCTGATTATTTAATAGTATAATATTTCCGATTAAGATTTTATAGCAAATAAAAGATGCATTAAGGAGGCAACAATTATGATTAACTGGAACAATTTAGATACAATTGATTCCTATCAGGCTCTTTCAAAGGTAGAAAAGGTAGACCTTGCGAAAGTTATGTCCGGTGAAAACGGTGCAGACCGTGTAAAAAAATACAGTGTTTCCATGGGTGATGGACTCGCATTAAATTATGCGGCAAAACAGGTGGATGACAATGTACTTGCTGCTCTTGCAAAATTAGCAGAAGACACACAGCTTGTAGAAAAATTCGAAGCTCTTTACAATGGCGAAGTGATTAACACAGGTGAAAAACGCCTTGTACTTCATCATATGACCCGCGGACAGTTAGGCGAAGCAGTTATGGCAGATGGTGTGGATAAGAGAACATTCTATGTAGAACAGCAGAACAAAATCGCAGAATTTGCAAATAAAGTACATAACGGAGAAATCACAAACGCAGCCGGAGAGAAATTTACAACAGTTGTACAGATTGGTATCGGCGGCAGTGACCTTGGTCCTCGTGCAATGTATCTTGCACTGGAAAACTGGGCAAAAGTAAATAATACATTTAAAATGGAAGCAAAATTCATCAGCAATGTAGACCCTGATGATGCAGCCGGTGTATTAAATACGATTGATGTAGCCCATTCTATTTTCGTACTTGTATCAAAATCCGGTACAACGCTTGAAACCTTAACAAACGAATCCTTCGTAAAGGATGCTTTAAAGAATGCCGGATTAGATGCTTCTAAGCATATGATTGCTGTTACAAGTGAAACTTCTCCATTGGCTAAGAGTGAGGATTATCTTGCTGCTTTCTTTATGGATGATTATATTGGGGGTCGTTTCTCCTCTACATCAGCAGTCGGTGGCGCAGTATTATCTTTGGCATTTGGACCGGAAGTATTTGCACAGTTCTTAGAGGGTGCAGCAATGGAAGATGCACTTGCAAAAAATAAGGATTTACTGGAAAATCCAGCCATGTTAGATGCATTGATTGGTGTTTATGAAAGAAATATTTTAGGATACCAGAACACAGCCGTTCTTCCATATTCTCAGGGCTTAAGCCGTTTCCCTGCACATTTACAGCAGTTAGATATGGAATCAAATGGTAAATCCGTAAACCGTTTTGGTGAGCCTGTAAATTATGTAACAGGTCCTGTAATCTTTGGTGAACCGGGAACAAATGGACAGCATTCTTTCTATCAGTTATTGCATCAGGGAACGGATATTGTACCTCTTCAGTTCGTAGGTTTTAAAAATAACCAGATGGGCAAAGATGTGGTGATTCAGAATACTACAAGCCAGCAGAAGCTGTGTGCAAATGTGGTTGCACAGATTGTAGCTTTTGCCTGTGGTAAAGCAGATGAGAACCGCAATAAGAATTTTGAGGGCGGTCGTCCATCCAGTATCATCATTGGAGAACAGTTGACACCAAAGACATTGGGTGCACTTTTAGCACACTTTGAAAATAAAGTGATGTTCCAGGGATTTGTATGGAATGTCAACAGCTTCGATCAGGAAGGTGTACAGCTCGGTAAAGTATTGGCAACTCGTGTACTTGCACATGAAACAGATGGAGCATTAAAAGTATATAGTGACTTATTAAATATCTAAATCAACTGTTTGAAGTCCAACCTACTAAGGTTCCCAGAGTAATAGGAGAACCTGACTGTGAAAAGTATTTTGATACTTAAACCTAAAATTTTACCTAAAGTTAGAAAATATTGGTATTTAAAGTATTGACAAAAATTCTCTGTAATGCTAGACTTTACTAAGTTAGTAACAACTAATTATTGTTATTGCCGACGAATGGGAGGATGGCATGAATTTAACAGAAGCACAGATCGAAGAAGAATATATTATTAAAGAGATACTGACAGATGATGAGGAATTGAATGCATTTCTTTTTTCACTTGGCTGCTATAGTGGGGAACCGATTACAGTGATTTCACACTTGAAGGCAGGATGTGTGGTTTCTATCAAAGATGGTAGATATACAATTGATAATCAGCTGGCAGAAGCAATTATAATATAGTGGTGAATAATATTGTGGTGTTGTTCACCACATATATTTTGTCGTGCGGTTAGTAGTCGCTATCTTGAGTTAGATGGCTGTGATTAATAACAACAAATCTTTTTAAGAGGAGGAAATGAAATGAGAATTGCTTTAACAGGTAATCCAAACAGTGGTAAAACTACCATGTACAATGCACTCACAGGCAGAAATGAACGCGTTGGTAACTGGGCTGGTGTTACAGTAGACAAAAAAGTAAGCCCAATAAAGAAAAGCTTTTATGACGGAAATGAAGAATTGCTTGCAGTAGACTTACCAGGTGCATATTCTATGTCACCATTTACTTCAGAAGAAAGCATCACAAGTGGTTATGTAAAAAATGAAAACCCGGATGTAATCATCAACATCGTAGATGCTACAAACTTAAGTCGTAGCTTGTTTTTCACTACACAGTTGTTAGAATTAGGTATTCCGGTAGTTGTAGCGTTGAATAAGAGCGATATCAACGAAAAGAAAGGTACTAAAATTGATACAGCAGCTTTAGCTGACAAATTAGGCTGTCCGGTAGTCAATACAGTATCTACTTCCAGCAATGGCTTGGCAGATGTTGTAAAAGCAGCAGTAGCTTTAAAGGGTAAAAGTCAGAAAGCTCCTTATGTTCAGGGAGATATTAATTTACATGACAAAGCAGTAGTAGAAGCAGCAGATAGAAAACGATTCGAATTTGTAAACAAAGTGGTTTCTTCTGTTGAGAAAAGAAAGGTTCTGACAAAAGAAAAGAACTCTCAGGATAAGATTGATGCATTCCTTACAAATCCGTTTTTAGGTATTGTAGTTTTTATCGGAGTTATGTTCTTAGTATTCTACATTTCCCAGTCAACTGTAGGTACATGGATTGCTGACTGGTTAGTAGGCTGGATTGAGACATTCCAGGGTTGGGTTGCAGGTTTAGTAGAAGGTGCAAATCCATTCTTACAGTCACTTTTAGTAGATGGTATTATCGGTGGT
Organism: Lachnospiraceae bacterium; assembly: GCA_017625255.1. GTDB lineage: Bacteria > Bacillota > Clostridia > Lachnospirales > Lachnospiraceae > Roseburia_B. The sequence goes on along the minus strand of JAGALK010000121.1, from coordinate 6,181 downwards.
GTTGGTGCCGTAGTTGGATTCTTACCATTAGTAATGGTAATGTACTTCCTTATCGCTTTATTAGAAGATTGCGGTTATATGGCAAGAGCAACTGTAGTATTAGATCCTATTTTCAAAAGAGTAGGTCTTTCCGGAAAATCCGTTATTCCAATGGTAATCGGTACAGGTTGTGCAATTCCTGGTATTATGGCTTGCCGTACAATTCGTAATGAAAGAGAAAGAAGAGCCACAGCAATGCTTACACCATTTATGCCTTGTGGAGCGAAATTACCGGTTATCGCTTTATTCGCAGGTGCATTTTTTGCAGATGCTACATGGGTAGGACCTGTAATGTATTTAGTAGGTATCGTGCTTATTTTATTAGGTGCTTTATTAGTCAACAAAATCACAGGACACAAATTCAGAAAATCTTTCTTCATCATGGAGCTTCCGGAATATAAGATTCCAAGCTTAAAGAGAGCATTTGTATCTATGTGTTCCCGTGGTAAAGCATATATCGTTAAAGCTGGTACAATTATTCTTATTTGTAACACAGTAGTACAGATTATGCAGACATTTAACTGGAAGTTACAGGTAGTTGAAGAAGGAATGGAAAATACATCTATTCTTGCATCTATCGCTTCTCCGGTTGCTGTAATCTTAGTACCTATCGTAGGTATTACAGCATGGCAGTTAGCAGCAGCAGCTGTTACAGGCTTTATTGCAAAAGAAAATGTTGTTGGTACATTAGCAGTTTGTTATGCATTAACAGACTTCATTGATACAGAAGAGCTTGCATTAACAGGCGGATCAAATGAAGTTATGGTAGCAATGGGTATTACAAAGGTTGCAGCATTAGCTTATTTAATGTTCAACTTATATACACCACCTTGTTTTGCAGCATTAGGTGCTATGAACTCCGAAATGCAGGATAAGAAATGGTTATGGGGTGGTATTGCACTTCAGTTAGGAACAGGTTATACAATCGGATTCCTTGTATATCAGATTGGAAGTCTTGTTACAGGCGCAGGTCTTGGTGCAGGATTTGTTCCGGGATTAATTGCAGTAATTGTTTTTGCAGCTATCATAGTTTACTTAGTTAAGAAAACAGATAAGAATTTAGAAGCAGAATATGCTTTGAAAAAAGCAGCATAATTGTCCGTAATACATAAGGAGTTATTAGTATGACCGATTTTATTATTCTTGCAGTTATCGCACTCATCATAGGAGCTGCAGCATTTTACATAAGAAAAGAGAAGAAACGCGGAGTAAAATGTGTGGGTTGTCCTGCCGGTGTAGAATGTGCAAAAAAGCATGGTGAAGCCGGATGTGGCGGCTGCGGTGGTGACAGTGAAGGCAAGTGTAGTTGTGGAGGTCACACGGATACAGAATCACACATGTAATTGAATATTTGAATATTAGCAGAAAAGGCTGTTACTCTGGTAGTTTAACTACCAAAGCAACAGCCTTTCTAATTGGTAAATGAAATAATCGTGTTTTACTTCTTGAAATGCTCTTTTACCAGTTTTACTACTGTTCCTGATAATAAGAACAGTGCAATCAGGTTTGGTATAGCCATCAGTCCGTTGCAGGTATCTGCAATATTCCAAATCAATCCCAAATCAGCAGTAGCACCAAGAATAGATACTAATGCATAAACTACCATAAAAGGTTTGATAATCTTTTCGCCACAAATAAATTCGATACATCTTGCTCCATACAGACCCCAGCCAAGAATTGTAGAAAAAGCAAAGCAGCAAAGTGCAATGGCAGTAAAAACAGATACCCAGTTTCCATAGGTAGAAACAAATCCGCTGATGGTAAGTTCTGCTCCGGCATCTACACCATAATGAATAGGAACTCCGCTGCAAAGAATGATGAGAGCAGTTAAGGTACAGATAATAATGGTATCTGCAAATACTTCAAAGATACCAAAAAGGCCTTGCTGTATAGGCTTATCCGTATCTGCGCAGGCATGGGCAATAGAGCCTGTACCAAGTCCTGCCTCATTCGAAAAAATACCTCTGGAGACACCCTTTTTCATGCTTAAGAAGAAGCTTCCTATAACACCACCGGTAATAGCACTTGGCTGAAATGCTCCAACAAAAATGGAATAAAATACAGATGGTACACTGTCAATATTTAAGATAATTACACCAAGTCCTAAAACAATATACAAAACAGCCATAAAAGGAACAAGTTTTTCGGTAACCTTTCCGATTCGCTTAATTCCACCAAGTAATACGCAGCCAACCAGTAAAGTAATGACAATACCCATAATCAGATTCGTTGTACCGGTAAAATCCGCGTCAATAATATTGTAGTTTAATAGTGCGGAGTTAATAGCGGTTGTAATCGTATTTACCTGTGTGGCATTACCGGTTCCAAATACGGTGAGTACACCAAAGGCTGCAAAGAGATAAGCCAACCACATCCATTTTTTTCCGAGACCATTTTTTATGTAGTACATTGGACCGCCTACATAGTCACCGTATTTATTTTTTTCACGATAATGTACGGCTAAGGTTACTTCTGCAAATTTGGTACACATACCAAGCAAAGCAGAAATCCACATCCAGAATACTGCACCCGGTCCGCCAATGGCGATTGCTCCGGCAACACCTGCAATATTTCCGGTTCCTACCGTTGCCGCTAAAGCAGTACATACTGCCTGAAACGGTGTCATAGCACCATCCGAGGCCTCAGTTTTGTCAAAAATCCGCCCAATCGTCATTTTTAGTGCATAGCCGAATTTGCGAAGCTGGATAAACCTTGTCCGGATACTTAAAATCAGTCCGACGCCAATAATACAAATCATCGCGGGGACACCCCAGATGAAGTTGTTAATGGCAGAGTTCACATTTTCAATTGTCTCTAACATAGTAATTCCCCTTTTTCTTAAGTGTTAAAAATACTCTCACTATGATACCATAAAGTGTTAAAAAAGTACAGTAATGAAAAATTCGCTGGTTGACAAGGAAAAAAACAAGTAGTACACTACAAAAAAAGATAATTAAGGGGCGCTGGTAAATCCGCCGGCTGAGACGAGATGTGTCATCTTGAACCCAAGAACCTGATCTGGATAATGCCAGCGTAGGAAGAATAGATTTTTGAATGAAATTCAACACCTGGGTATCACAGATACGCAGGTGTTTTTATGTACAAATCATGCAGGCAGAAGGGAGAAAAAAATGAACGCAAGTGTAGCCATTCAGGTATTACCAAAAGTAGATAGTGACGACGAGGTTATTCGTATTGTAGATGCGGTTATCGACTATATCAAATCCACAGGATTAAGTTATTTTGTTGGTCCGTGTGAAACCTCAATAGAAGGGGAGTATGATGAATTAATGGATGTCATAAAAGAATGTCAGAAAGTAGCCGTTAGGGCAGGAGCAAAATCTGTTTCTTCTTATGTAAAAATCAATTATCGGCCGGAAGGAGAAGTATTAACCATTGAAAGAAAAGTTACAAAACACCACGAATAAATGTTGGTCAGTTGCTGCAATAGCCGGAATACTGCTTATATGGCAGTTCATATGTGTACTTGAATGGGTAGATGGATTTATGCTTCCTTCGCCAATACAGGTGCTTGTGGCATTTATAGAAGAATTTCCGATATTAATGGAGAATTCTGTTGTAACATTAGCGGAAGCCTTCATTGGTCTTGGCATGGGGATTTTGTTTGGCTTTATCATGGCTGTTTTGATGGATCAGTTTGATGTCTTGTATAAAGCCTTTTATCCGCTTATCATACTGACCCAGACTGTACCTGCCGTAGCCATTGCTCCTCTTTTAGTATTGTGGTTTGGATATGAAATGACACCAAAGGTAATTTTAATTGTCATTACCACCTTTTTTCCAATTGCAGTAGGATTGCTAAATGGGTTCAAATCCGCAGATCGAGATGCCATTCATTTGCTGCGCGCCATGGGAGCAGGAAGGTGGCAGATATTTCGTTACATAAAGCTTCCGGGAGCAGCGTCACAATTTTTTGCGGGACTTCGGATTTCTGCGTCCTATGCAGTTGTTGGTGCAGTAATTTCTGAATGGCTGGGAGGCTTTGCAGGTTTAGGTGTCTACATGACCCGAGTAAAAAAGGCTTTTTCCTTTGATAAAATGTTCGCAGTGATTTTTTTGATATCGTTTATCAGCTTATTGCTGATGAAAGCAGTGGATATTTTACAGAAGAAATGTATGCCGTGGGAAAAGGAGTAAAAAATGAAAAAAATTATAAGTACAGGAATTCTTATTATGCTGTTATCTCTTACATTGACGGCCTGTGGTAATAAAAATGATGCAGGCGGCAAAGAGAAAATTACCTTTGTGTTAGATTGGACACCAAATACCAACCATACCGGTTTATATGTGGCGCAGGAAATGGGATATTTTGAAGAAGCAGGACTGGAGGTAGAAATCGTACAGCCGCCCGAGGATGGAGCTGCCGTCTTAGTAGCTTCTGGAAAAGCGCAGTTTGGCATATCCTTTCAGGATTCCCTTGCAGCCGCATTAGCAGGCGAGGATGCCCTTCCGATAACAGCCGTTGCATCAGTTATTCAGCACAATACATCAGGAATTATATCTCGCGCAGGTGAAGGCATGGATACACCAAAGGGTATGGAGGGTCACACTTATGCCACATGGAACGGAGCAATTGAGCTTGCAACCTTACAGGAAGTTGTAGAAGCGGATGGAGGAGATTTTTCTAAAATAGAGCTGATTCCAAGCACTGTCACAGACGAGGTTTCTGCTCTGAAAACAAACTCTGTAGATTCCATCTGGATTTTTTATGCTTGGGCAGGTGTAAAAACAGAATTAGAAGAGTTAGATACCGATTATTTTGCCTTTGCAGACATTGATCCGGTATTTGACTACTATACACCGGTCATTATTTCAGGAAATAAATTCTTAGAAGAAAATCCAGAAACCGCAAGAGCTTTTTTAGAAGCAGTCAGCAAAGGGTATCAATATGCTATAGAAAATCCGCAGGAAGCAGCAGATATTCTCTGTAAAGCAGCACCGGAGCTGGATGCAGAATTAGTTTTAGCAAGTCAGCAGTATTTAAAAGACCAGTATCAGGCAGAAGCAGAATACTGGGGATACATAGATACAAATCGCTGGAACAATTTTTATAACTGGGTAAATGAAAACAAGCTAGTGGAAAATACAGTTCCGTTAGATACAGGATTTACCAATGACTACTTGCCTAAATAGGAGGAAAAAATGGCTCTTTTACAGGTAAAAGGTGTTTCAAAAAGCTTTGATAAGGAAGAAATCATTCGTCAGATTTCATTGGAATTAAAAGAAGGAGAAATAGTATCTCTTCTAGGAGTCAGCGGCGGCGGAAAAACTACGCTTTTTAATATTATCGCAGGACTTAGTGAACCGGATGAAGGAGAAGTATATTTAGACGGAGAAAATATCACCGGAAGACCCGGAAAAATCAGTTATATGCTGCAAAAGGATTTGCTTCTTCCCTATCGAACCATTGTGGATAATGTAGCCCTTCCTCTGATGATTCGTGGAAAAAACAAAAAAGAAGCCCGCAAAAAGGCTTCCTCTTATTTTAATGAATTTGGTTTAGAAGGCACAGAAAGAAAATATCCGGCGCAATTATCCGGTGGAATGAAGCAAAGGGCGGCATTACTTAGAACTTATTTGTTTTCAGAAAAAGTGGCACTTTTGGATGAGCCGTTTTCGGCATTGGATATGCTGACAAAGGGTGCGGTGCATGAGTGGTATTTGGATGTGATGGAGAAAATCAAATTATCTACGATTTTTATTACTCATGATATTGATGAAGCCATTTTGCTGTCAGACCGCATATATTTACTTACAGGAAAACCGGGAACGCTTACAAAAGAAATCGCGATAAAAGAGGCAAGACCAAGACGGAAGGATTTTAATTTGTCAGAAGAGTTTTTGGCATATAAAAGAGAGATAATGGGTCATTTAGAAGGTGAAAATTCCGGTTTAGCGATTAAATGATATCCCAGAATGTTGTTGGGAAACGGACGACAGATGTGCTTTGTGTTGTAAGGTGTCCGTCCGGTTTTTTATGTTGGGTAGTGATGTCAGAACGAGCAGGGGCTGTGGGTAGGCGAAGTGTCCGGGAAAGAAGGGTTTCTAAGCATTTTCATATTAATTATGGTAACGCACACTACCACTGTCAACACGGCGTCCCTGCCGTGGTGACAGCTTG